>CANPZM010000032.1 GCA_947589065.1 uncultured Clostridia bacterium | reverse complement strand
AAAGGTATTGTATATGGGATTTCGTCTGTAATATCTTTTTCTTTACCATCATCAAACTTCTCATAATAATGATTATCAGTAGGATTTTTGTATATTCTTGATAATTTTTCTTTTTTAATCTTACCTTCAGACATTAGCTTCTTTTTTTCTTCAAGTATTTGGTCTATTAGTTCATCTGCTGTTCCATCTGTTTCATCTTGTTCAACTAGTTTACCTTGCATAGCCAATTGAAGGATTTTTTTCTTTAATAATTCTGTATTCAATGTTATTTTACCTCATTTATTATTTTCTCTAATTCTTCAACAGTCTTAGCGATTTGTTCACTTTCAATTTTTATTTCATTAAAAATATCTTCAAGTGTTATATCATCTAATCCGTCATCATCATCTTTAATCCATGAAATATCTAAGTTAAACTTATAATCATTTTTTATTTGGTCATAAGTAAATTTTCTCCATCTGCCTTCAGGATTTTCATTATTCCAAGTTTCTTTTCTATTTTTTATATTATTAGAACAATATAGTTCTACGAATTCGTCTAAGTCACTCTCTTTTAATGGATTTTGCTTCAAAGTAAAATGTTTTCCAGCTCTAAAATCATAATACCAAATTTCTTTTGTCTGTATCTCAGGGCTAGCTACTTTGTTATCAAAAAATAATACATTTGCTTTAACGCCTGGTTTATAAAATATACCTGTAGGTAATCTTAATATTGTATGTAAGTTAGTTGTTTCAAGTAATTTTTTCCTAATAGTAAGTCCACCTGAACCTTCTTCAAATAAAATATTATCTGGCATTACAACTGCACATTTTCCATTTGTTTTTAAAATTGTGTGTATATGTTGTAAAAAATTAAACTGTTTGTTTGAACTAGTACACCAAAAATCTTGCCTGTTATATACTGTATCTTCTTTTTCTTGATCTCCTTCCTCATTAGTAAATGTAATTGTTGATTTGGTTCCAAATGGTGGATTTGTTAATACATAATCAAATCTCTCTCCAGGATCAGATAATAAAGAATCTGCTCTTGTTATAGGAGATTTTCCACCGAAATCACTTATATTATGTAAAAATAAATTCATTAATGACATCTTATATGTAGTAGGAACGATTTCCCAGCCTCTAAAAGTATCATATTTCAAAAAGTTTTTTTCTTTTTCATCTAAAACGTGATTATCTTCAATAAAGTTTTTAGATGAAATCAAAAATCCACCACTTCCACAGCAAGGGTCACAAATATTTTTGTTTGGTTCTGGAGCTATACATTTAACCATTGCATTTATAAGTGGTCTAGGTGTGAAATATTGTCCAGCTCCACTTTTAATATCACTAGATGTTTTTTCTAGTAAACCTTCATAAATTGCACCTTTAACATCTGTTGAAAATGCTGTCCATGTCTCTTTGTTTATCAAATTAATAACTCTTAATAACATAGCTGGTGTATTTATTTTATTTTGAGCAGAACCATATATTTCTTTTAATATCCCATCTTGTTCTCCTAAAGTTTCAAGCACTTCTTTATAATGTTTTGCAAGTTCTGCACCTTTTTTATTTATTAATGTTTCCCATTTGCAACTTTCTGGAATTTTCATATCTTTATTAAATGGTGGTTTACTATATTCATCACACATTTTTAAAAATAAAAGATATGTTATTTGTTCCAAATAGTCAATGTTTGATACTCCATCATCTCTTAAAACATCCGCCATGTTCCATATTTTTTTATTTATTGTACTTATTTTTTCTTCACTCATTTTTTACTCCCTTGTTAAGCTACTAATGCATAATTCAATTCTTCCAGTATAATCTCATAGTTATTACCAAATAATTGATAATATTTTTGTAATCCACCCATATTATTAAATGGTGTCAACTCTAAATCTTCTTTTTGAATATGCATTGAAAGAGCTATATGGTCTCTTATTTTTCTTAACCAATCCATTTGTTCCTCAGTAAATTGTCCATATCCTGAATTTTTATCAAAAATCCATTTTTTAAATTTGTTATTTGTTAAACTAGCAAAAGATTGTAATGAATCGTTTTGCCCTAATTCAAATTTAATTAATGAAATAATATCAGCTAACTTATCATCAACTCTTGATTTTACTTTATTAGGATATAGTTCTTCATATGCCCACCATAGTTTATTTCTTGTCAAATAATATGGTGAGCTAGTTAACTTATCATATAAATCATTTATCACTTTATATGTAATTGGTCTATTTTTATACATTTGATTATATATTATTTCCAATGCTTCGATTTCATTTTTATTTTCTTCTATAAAATTATGAAATCTATTTATTATTTCTTGTGCACCTTCCTTTTTTGTAGTATCCCAACCAGCATAAACAACTTTATCAATATTAACATCATCAATAATCTGATCATGTGTTTTTTTCATATCATATATTCTTTGACGAAGTTTAGGATTATATATTGGTTCTACCGCTTTTTCTATCAAATTTATCTGTGCTTTTTTTATTTTTTCTTCCTCTGCATAATTAGCATATCCTTCTTTACTGACTTCCATTTCTATTTGGTCATCATCAAAAGCATTTAATAAATTAGTTGCCATATTTCTCAGAGATAACCCATTTGAAAGTTGTTCTATTTCTTCTTTTTCATTATCTTCAAATGTTTTATCTAAAAGTAAAAATCTATTAGCTAAAGAAGTTAAGTTATCTACTGTTTTTTCTCCTATAGCGATAGAATTCATAAGTTGCTTAATTGAAACAGAAGGCTTTCTTTCTAATTGCCTAGATGTCGTTTTTTGCGATTTAGTAACGCCAACAGCATCAACAACTATATATCCTTTTTTCCTTTCTTTTGCAGAAGGAGATACCTTATGCAAATCATCATAATTCAATGTCCTTGTAGCACGTCCAAGCATTTGTTCAAAGTAATTCTTACTCCTAACATCTCTCATAAATATTAAACATTCTAGAGCTTTTACGTCTGTTCCAGTAGCAATCATATCGACTGTAACTGCTATTCTAGGATAGTAATCATTTCTAAAAGAATTTAAAATTGATTTAGGATTTTCATCTGAACCATAAGTAATTTTTTTACAAAATTCATTACCTTCACCAAATTCGTCTCTAACTATATCTATAATGTCATTAGCATGACTATCCGTTTTAGCAAAAATTAATGTCTTAGGAACTTCTTCTCTGTCAGGAAACATCTCTGTTGTAACTTTTTCTTTAAATATTCTTATAACACTTCTTATTTGTGAAGGATTTACAATGTCAGTATCTAATTGGCTTGGCTTATAATCAATATCTTCATCTAATTGAGTCCATCTTTTCTTTCTAGATAATCTTTCTCTTATCTGAATCGTTTGTGTCAAATCTTTTGTAATTGTTGCACCATTTTGACCAATTTCAGTTTCAACAACATAAGTTCCTTGTCTTCCAACATTTACGTCATCAATTACTGCTTGTTCATGCGTATATTCACTAACTATATTTTGATTAAAAAATGCAAATGTTCTATTATCAGGTGTAGCAGTTAGTCCTATTAAGAATGCATCAAAATAATCTAATACTTGTTGCCATACATTATAAATAGATCTATGACATTCATCTATAATAATGAAGTCGAAAAAATCAGGTGAATATTTTGAATTATACACTACTTCTTTTGGTCTTTGATGTATATAATCTATTTCGCTTGGAGATATTTCTTCAGATTTTTCATCCAAAGATTCTCCTCGTAAAATTGAATACATTCTTTGAATTGTACTAATGCACACATGCGTATCCTCTGATATATTTGAAGAATTCAATCTTACAACATTATAAAGTTCAGGAAATAATCTTGAATCATCATTCGGTTTATATTTTCGAAATTCTTCCTCAGCTTGTTCTCCTAAATTTTTAGTATCTACTAAAAATAATATTCTTTTAGCTTTTCCATATTTTAATAATCTATATACTGCAGATATAGCCGTGAATGTTTTACCTGCACCTGTCGCCATTTGAATTAATGCTCTAGGCTTATTTTCTTGAAAAGATTTTTCAAGATTTTCAATTGCAGTAGTTTGACATTTTCTAAAACCTGTTGAATCGAATTCAGGAAATCTTTTTAATCTGTTTCTTAATGTATCTTCTTCTTTCAAAAGTTCCAATAAAAATTCTGGCTTATGAAATGTAAATACTTCTCTTGATTTTGCTTTTTCATCTGCATAGTCACAAAATCTAACTATTACATCTGTAGCTTCATATGCAAATCTTAATTTTGGTTGATTAACAACATATTTCAATCCACTTTCAACATATCTAAGTGATTGTTCTGCTACTGAAACAAGATTTTGACCTTCCTCTGTTCTTTTAGCTTCAATAACACCTACTGGCAATTTATTTATAAATAATAGGTAATCAACAGGCCCAGAGTTAGTAGGAAACTCTCTTACTGCAACGCCTAAAGATTCTGCTGGATTAAATTCGTTCATATCTTGTATAACATATCCAACTTCTTCTAATTTCTTATCAATTACTTCTCTTGCTTTCGCTTCTGGAGTCATTTTATTTCCCCCTATAAAAATAACTTCCTATAATTTTTCATTATCCGAAGTTATAATATCATAAAAAACCTATTTTAACAACAAAATTTGACAAATTTTGTTAATAAACTATATTTTCTAAAATTAACTTCAAAAGCATAAAATAATTATACTCTGCCTTACTTTTCATTTTATTTTTCTCATTCTGTTTCTTCCATTTCTCCTCCTCAATATACTTAATATTTTCAACCACTTCATTAGTTCTTTCTACAATATCATTACAATAAAATAATTCTCTTTTTACATTTCTAGTTTTATCAGTTACTTTTATAATTTCTTCGATAGTAGTTTCTTTTTCAATACCATCAGTCACACATCTTTTGTCTATATTATTCTAATTTTCTTACCACTTTACCCATCTCTAGAAACACCCTATATTCTTCTCCAAATCTTCTCACATCTATTACATTTTTTAATATTATTCTTTTCTAGTGTTCAGCTTTAACACATAAGAAACAAAAGCACCTGAATCTTTTTCAAAATTCAAGCACTTTCAGCTCACATTTTTTTATACTAATCTTTTCAACATTCAAAAAAACATTTTAATTCTAACATATCCGAAATCTATACATCCAAATTTCAATTTATCTCAACATTTTCCTATTTTACGAATTCAAATATTTTATATCTTTTTCCTTTTCCATTCCAGCTTTTCTATCTACTAACCAATATCTAAATAAAGTAGCCCATGTAATTCCCATTGTATCAATTATTATATCCATAAATTGTCCTGCTCTTCCATCAACAAACATTTGATGCAATTCGTCTGAACATGAAAATAAAAATCCCCAAATAATAGTGAACAACAACTTTTTTGAAAGTTCAATTTCAAAAGTATTTAAAAATGCAAAAATTAGAAAACCTCCAAGAAAATAAATCGAAAAATGTGCAATTTTTCTAACAGCAAAACTTACTAATGATTCTGTATCAGCTAACTCTGAACCCTCTAAATCACCCCAAAAAATTTTAACAACAGTTTTAGTTATCACATCACTAGTTTGTTGAGATTCATCTCCTCTTTGATTTGAAAAGCTAAATACAACTACCATCCATACTACAACTAAAATTAGATATATTATTCTTTTTTTCATTTCCATCCTCTTATTTTAAATTTTTTTCCGTATATCTCCATGAGTCTCTACACATTTGTTCCAAATTCCTTGTTGCAACCCATCCTAATTCATTTTTTGCTTTACTTGGATCAGCATAACATGCTGCTATATCTCCAGGTCTTCTTTCAGCTATTTCATATTTTATTTTTATTCCGTTTGCCTTTTCAAAGTTTTGAACTAATTCTAAAACAGAATATCCCTGTCCAGTTCCTAAATTATATATTTCAACTTGACCATTCATTTTTCTTATCTTATCTATTGCCTTCAAATGACCTAATGCTAAGTCTACGACATGAATATAATCCCTTACACCTGTTCCATCTGGTGTATCATAATCATTTCCAAAAACATTCAAATGGTCTAATTTATCAGCAGCAACATAATTAATATATGGCATTATATTATTTGGTATTCCATTTGGATTTTCACCAATTTCTCCACTCTCATGTGCTCCAATTGGATTGAAATATCTTAATATAATAACATTCCACTCATCATCTGATTTATGAATATCAGTTAAAATTTGTTCTATCATTAATTTAGTAGTACCATAAGGATTAGTTGTTGAAAGTGGAAAATCCTCCTTTATTGGCAATTCTTTAGGCTTTCCATAAACAGTTGCAGATGAACTAAAAACAATATTCTTACATTTATATTTACGCATTAAATCTACCAATACTAATGTTCCCGTAATATTGTTATGATAATATTCAATAGGTTTTTCACAAGATTCTCCAACAGCTTTAAGCCCTGCAAAATGAATTACTTCAGTTATATCATTTTCTTTAAATACTTTTTCCAAGTTTTCCCTATCTAATAAATCAACTTTATAAAATTTAAAATCTTTTCCAGAAATTTCTTTGATCTTGTCACACATTTCAATTTTGCTATTACATAAATTGTCTACAATTACAATTTCTTCACCCTTCTCTAAAAGTTCTATTGCTGTATGACTTCCAATAAATCCAGTTCCTCCGGTAACTAATATTGACATATCTATTCACATTCCTTCCCAAGGCATTTACTATACTTAAAAATAAAATAAATTATTTTTAAACTCTATGCCTAAATTAATTTTCTATATAATATCATAAAAAGATGGAAAAGTATAATTTTTTCCATCTTTTTTATTTTTATTCTCTTAATGTTCTCATTGAATTTAAAATTGCGATTATTGAAACGCCTACATCTGCAAACACAGCAAGCCACATATTAGCCATTCCTAACGTTCCTAATATCAAAATAATTATTTTTACACTAATAGCAAATATTATATTTTGCTTAACAATTTTCATTGCTTTTTTTGAAATATTTATTGCCTTTTTAATTTTAGAAATTTTATCATCCATTATTACTACATCAGCTGCTTCAATAGCTGCATCAGCCCCAATTGCTCCCATCGCAATTCCAATATCCGCTCTTGCTAAGCATGGGCTATCATTTATCCCATCACCAACAAATATAACTTTTTCACTACTCTTTGCTAAAACTTGTTCTAATTTTTTCAATTTTTCATCTGGTAATAATTCAGCTTCACATCTATCAATTCCAACTAATTTTGCAATCTTATTTGCAATTTTAGCTTCATCACCAGTAAACATATATATATTCTTTACATTTTCTTTCTTTAATTGTGCAATTGCCTTTTTAGATTCTTTTTTTATTGTATCTGCTATTAATATATAACCTTTATATTGTCCATCAACCGCTATATAAATAATCGTACCTATCTCATTTGCTTCATCAAATGTCACATTATTCTCTATTAATAACTTGTCATTTCCTATTAAAGTATCTTTTCCAAATATATTTGCACTAACACCTTTACCTGAAATTTCTCTTAAGTTATTTACTTGACTTTCTTCAATCTTTTTAGCATATTTTTTCCTTATTGCCATTGCAACTGGATGGTTTGAAAAATTTTCGCCATATGCAGCAATTTCAATTAATTCATCCTCTGATATATCATTTGTAACAATTTTTTGTATTTCAAAAACTCCTTCTGTTATTGTTCCCGTTTTATCAAAAATAACAGTATCAACTTTAGATAAATTTTCTAAATAATTACTACCTTTAATTAATATTCCTTGCTTAGATGCTCCACCTATTCCACCAAAAAATCCTAATGGAACTGATATCACTAATGCACAAGGACAAGATATAACTAAAAATATTAATGCACGATATAAACAAGTAATAAATTCCATTTTAAATACGATTGGTGGCACTGTTGCTATTAATAAAGCTAATATGCAAACTATAGGAGTATAATATCTTGCAAACTTTGAAATAAATTTCTCCGTTTTTGCTTTCTTAGATGTTGCATCTTCTACTAATTCTAAAATCTTACTAACAGTAGAATTTTCAAATTTCTTTGTAACCTTCACTTCCAAAACACTATTCAAATTTATACTTCCGCTATAAATCAAATCATTTGTTTTAATTGTTCTAGGAACAGATTCACCAGTAATAGTTTTGGTATCTAGCATAGATGCCCCTTTAACTACAACTCCATCTAAAGGAACTTTTTCTCCTGGTTTTATCACAATAATTTCATCTATTTGTACTTCTTCTGGCTTAACAACATCTATATTTCCATTTCTTTTTACATTAGCTATATCAGGTTTTATTTCCATTAATTCTTTTATTGCATTTCTTGATTTTCCAACAGCAAGACTTTGAAAATTCTCCCCAATTTTATATAAAAGCATAACTGCAATTGCCTCAGGATATTCCTTTATAAATAAAGCTCCAAGAGTTGCAATTGACATTAAAAAATTTTCATCAAATATTTCTCCATGAAAAATATTTTTAATTGCCTTCTTTAAAATATCAAAACTTATTATTAAATACGCAATTATATATAATACGTCAGAAACAAATTCTTGCCTTATTAGAAAAGCAATAATTGCAAAAATTAATGTAAATACCATTTCAATTCTAAAATTCTTTTTCATCTGAATAATCCCCTCTAATTAATAGTAACATCTGGTTCTAATTTTCTAGCTAATTCCCTGATTTTTTCTAGAACAATACTAAATTGTTCATCAGATTCACAATTAGACTCTATTACTATTTTAGAAGTAAAAAAATTTATTGTTACATCATCTACTTCTTTTATTTTTCCTATTTTATCTTCTAGCTTTGCTGCACAATTTGCACAATCAATTCCATCAATTTGATACGTTTTTCTCATTTCAATCACTCTCCTTTTTCTTTAGCTCTTTCTCTTTTCTAAAACATGTTCTAATGCTTTTTCAAAAATATCCTTAACATGCTCATCATCAAGAGAATAAATAACAAGTTTTCCTTCTTTTTTAAATTTAACTAACTTTGAGTCTCTTAATGTTTTTAATTGATGAGAAATTGCTGATTTAGTCATTCCTAATAAAGCTGCTAAATCACATACACACATATCACTTTTATCAAGTGCCCACATTATTTTAGCTCTTGTGCTATCACCTAAAATCTTAAAGAAATCAGAAACATCAAATAAAATATCTTCTTCAAGCATCTGTTTTCTCACCTTTTCAACAATTTCTTCATTTAAAACTTCACATTCAAATTCTTCCATATTTAATTCTAATCCTTTCACATTTGAATAATTGAACATATATTCAATTGTTTATAATTATATTATAGTTGAATACCCATTCAACTGTCAATAGTTTTTCAAAAAAAATAGTAATCTTTTATTCAACAATTAAAGATTACTATCATAAACTTATTTATTTACTTTATTATTCTTTTCTAACATATACAGATGCACTTCCTCCTGTAACAAGAAAATCTCCATATCCTTCATTATCTATTTCAATCTCTTCTTCTCTATGCCCTAAAACATCAATAAACTTTTTACCAGACAAATTTTCTCCAACATACATTCTTTTACTTCCGTCTCTTTTATCAGATATTACAACTGCTAAACCTGATTTATTATGAGCCTCATCACCTAATCTTGTAAATCCAACAACATCATAATCATCAAAATAATCAATTTGTTCTCCATACGCCTTATCTTTTCTAATTAACATTAAAGTTTTTAAATTTGCCATAGGCTCTTTATCATCATGCTCTATTCCATAATAATCTCCATAAAAAACACAAGGATAGCCCTCTTTTCTAAGCAAAATTATTGAATATGCAATTTCTTTGAACCAGTCCATTACCCATGACTCTAGGCTTTGTCCTGGCTGAGTATCGTGGTTATCAACAAAAGTAACACATTTATCTGGGCATATTTTCATAAGAGTATTATCTAATAATTTTGATAAATCATATTCTCCATTTGAATGTGATGCATGATAAAAATTATAATGTAAAGGAACATCAAAAAGAGAAATTTCTCTATCTGTTCTATTAATATAATCAATTAAATCATTTGAATTTGCAGACCAATATTCACCAACTGAAAACAACTCTTTTCCTGTTTTACTTCTTAATGTTCTAATAAAGTCCTTAATAAAATCTGATTCTATATGTTTAACAGCATCAAATCTAAAACCATTTACATTGGTCAAATTTAAATACCATTCTCCCCAACTTTTGCATTCATTAACAACTTCCGGATTAGAAAAATCCAAATCAGCACCCATCAAATAATCAAAATTTCCTTTTTCCTTATCTACATGAATTTGCCATGTTTTGTTTTTTAATTTATATAAAGCCATTTCTTTTTTTCTAAAATCATAATCTATTCCATTAAAGTGAGTCCAATTCCATTCGAAATCAGAATATTTATGATTTCTACCAGGGAAAGTGAATTTAGTTCCTACTTCTACAGTTTCTTCTTCTCCTTCTTCAACATTATGATTATCCCAGTTACATCTTACAGCCTTTATTGTTTGAAGTTTATCCGCTCCCATTTTATGATTTAGCACAACATCTGCATACACTTCAATTCCTTGTTGTTGAAGTGCAACAATGGCATCAAGATATTCTTCTTTTGTTCCATATTTTGTCGCAATCGTACCTTTTTGATCAAATTCTCCCAAATCATATAAATCATAAGCCGCATATCCAACTTCATTTTGTCCACCTAGTCCCTTATATGCTGGTGGTAACCATACTCCAGTTATTCCATTTTTAGCTAATTCTTCACTTTTTTTCTTAATACTATTCCATAAATTTTTATTGCAGTTTAAATACCATTCAAAATACTGCATCATTATTCCATTAAAAATTTTCTTCAAAACAATCCTCTTTTCTAAAACTATTCAGCATTTTTTATTTCTAAAATTTTCTCATTATTTTGCAATTCAGGTTCTAAAAATTTATAACACTTTTTATTTTTGTTCATCACTGCTATTCCTACATCTTCATCATTTCTAAGTCTTTTACTTGCATATTTTATAATTATTGGTTTGTCCTCAATAGCTTTTAAAATAACATCTTTATCATCTCTCATTTCAGGAGAAGCAAAATAAAGTATTTGACCTGAATGCTCTAAACCTGAAATTAGTAAATCCTTATCATCTTTTAGTTTTTCATCTGCATAGCAATAAGTCCAGCCTAATTTGCTCACAGATTCATAAACTATTTCTCTATCTTTTTTCAAATTACTACTTGCAAATTCTAATGCTTCTGGATTATTTTTAACAGCGTCTAAAACAATTTCTCTATCATCATGAAATATGTCATCTGCAAATTCTAATAGCTTTCCATTCTCATTTACAGCCTTTAAAACATATTCTCTATTATTTGAATTTTTTTTCATATTAGTTATTTCAATAGCTTCTGGCATTAGGCTTTCCTCCACATCCTTTATTTACTTAAAATCTTATATATAAAATTTTAAAAAATCAATAATTTTAACAGGATTGTAATATAACAATTTTTCTTTATTTAGCTCTGCTTGACTCTTATTTTTAAAAGACAATTTAGGGATATAGAGCCTTAAAAAAAACTCCTAGGTGTTACCTAAGAGTTTTTATATAAAAGTAAATCTATAAGCCGGGTTCTGTCTTGAATAGCCATTTATCTAGGATATATATCACTATATATCTCAAGCCATCTACCCACATAAAAAGAAACGAGCAGTTTTGAACCTTTTTACTTATGAGTGATGTTGCTCCAAGTGGGGTTTACACGAACAAGAAATATCACTATTTCTCCGGTGAGCTCTTACCTCCCCTTTTCACCCTTACCACAAATATGGCGGTTATTTTCTGTTGCACTTTCCTTAAGGTTTCCCTCACTAGACGTTATCTAGCACCATTGCTCTATGGAGCCCGGACTTTCCTCTCGTGGTACTTCACAGTATCCACCAGCGACCATTCAATTTACTCTTTATATATTGTAAACGGATTTGTACTATTTGTCAAATAAATTATATTTGTAATCCTTTATATTCAAAGTTTTCCATAAATTCAAACAATTCCTTCACACGTTTTAATGTAATAATTTCATTTTTTTGTAGAGCACATTTAGGTTTTTCAGTTATCATTTCTTTTTTATAGCAATTTTTCTGCATCTTATATATTAAATATCTAATATCCATATAATCAAAATAAATTTGATAACCATCATCTAAATCTTTCCAAAATTGCTGAAAACTATATTTTTCCATTATTAGCTATAATCCTTCCTCTATTTAATCATATCATTGAATTGTTCCTCTGTAATAACAGTAATTCCAAGTTGATTTGCTTTATCTAATTTACTTCCTGCATCTTCACCAGCTAAAACATATGAAGTCTTTTTAGAAACTGAGCTTGATACTTTTCCTCCCAAATTTTCTATAATCTCTCCTGCCTCATCTCTTGTATATCCTTCTAGTGCTCCAGTCAAAACAAAAGTCATTCCTTCAAATCTGTTATCATCACTTTCTGAATTCTGGGTTTCCATATTAACACCAGCATCTTTTAATTTTTGAATCAAATCTTTAGTTTGTTCTTGTTCAAAAAATTCATAAATAGCTTGTGCTGTTATTTCACCTGTGTCATCCACATTTATTAGTTCCTCATAACTAGCATTCATTAAATTATCCATCGTTTTAAATTTTTTAGCTAAACTTTTTGCACCTTTAGCTCCAACATGCCTGATTCCAAGTGCATTTATTAATCTTGATAAATCATTATGCTTACTTTCTTCAATAGCATCTACCAAATTTTGTGCAAATTTAGTACCGTCTTTTTTTAATGTCTTAATATCTTCCAATTTCAATGTATATAAATCTGCTATATTTTTTATTAAGCCTCTATTTAAAAATTCTTCTATAATAGAATATCCTAGTCCCTTTATATTCATTGCTTCTCTTGAAGCAAAATGCCATATGCTTCTAAATAGTTTTGCTTGGCACTCTATTCCTATACATCTAATTGCAGCTTCCCCTTCTTCTCGAACTGCATCAGCACCACAAACAGGACATTTGGTTGGCATTTCAAATTTTCTTTGAGTTCCATCTCTTTTTTCTTTTACTACTTCAACAACTTCTGGAATAACATCACCTGCTTTTTGAATAATAACAGTATCCCCAATCATTAAGTCTCTCTCTTTTATAAAGTCTTCATTATGAAGTGTTGTTTTTGAAATCGTAGAACCTGCTACTTTAACTGGTTCTAATATTGCCATTGGCGTAATAGCACCAGTCCTTCCGACTTGACAAACTATATCTTTTAAAATAGTCTCCTTTTGCTCTGGCGGATATTTATAAGCAATTGCCCATTTAGGAGTTTTATAATTACTACCTAAAATTTCTCGTAATTGCAAATCATCAACTTTAATTACAGCCCCATCTATCCCAAATGAAAGTTTTTCTCTATCTTCTCCAATTTCATTTATTGCTTTAATTGCTTCATCAATAGTATTACAATAAATTTTAACTGGATTAACATTAAAGCCTAATTTTTCCATATATAATAAAGATTCATAATGAGATTTAAATTTAATAGTATCAGATTTTTGAACATTGAAAATATAAATATCTAATGGTCTTTTGGCTGTTTCGCTACTATCTAGTTGTCTAAGCGAACCAGCTGCTGCATTACGTGCATTAGCAAATAAACTTTCACCTAATATTTCTCGTTCCTCATTAAGTTTTTCAAATCCTTCTTTTGATATAAAAACTTCACCACGAACAATAATGTCTACTTTTTCTTTCAATTTTTTTGGAATACTTTTAACAGTCTTTAAGTTTTCTGTTATATCTTCACCAATATTCCCATTTCCTCTAGTTGCTCCACGTACAAATTCACCATTTTCATATTTCAAACTAACAGACAAACCATCAATTTTTGTTTCCACTACATACTTTAAATCTATATTATTTTCATCAGCAACTTTTCTTGTTCTTTCATCAAAAGCTCTTAAATCTTCAAAATTAAATATATCTAATAAGCTTTGTAAAGGTACTTCATGTTCTACCTTTTCAAAACCTTCTTTTACTGTACCACCAACCTTTTGTGTTAATGAATCAGAATCAATAAATTCTGGATATTGATTTTCTAAATTACGAAGCTCAAGCATTAGCATATCATATTCAAAATCACTAATTTCAGGATTATCATCATCATAATACTTTTTTGCATGATAAGACGTAATTTCTCTTAATTCTTTTATTCTCTTTTGAGCTTGTTTTTTAGTCATTTTTAAAAAATTCCTTTCCTTTAACTAAATAGTCTATTCCAGAAAAAATTGTTGCAACAACAGATATTGCCATCATTATTGAAGCAATAATATTTATTACTAAATGCACACTACTTAAATTACCTGATATAAAACTAAAGAAGCTTCCAATATCAATTAATGCAAAAATTATCGCAACCATTTGTGTCACTGTCTTTAATTTTCCCCATATAGAAGCAGCAACAACTTTTCCACCTTTTTCTACTGCTACTAATCTAAAACCTGAAACAATAAATTCCCTTGCTAAAACTATAATTGGAATCCATGCAGGAAGTTTTAATTTTTCTACTAAAACAACCATAGTAGCTAATACTAATATTTTATCTGCAAGAGGATCTAAGAATTTTCCAAAAGTAGTTACCTGGTTTCTACTTCTTGCTATGTACCCATCTAATTTATCTGTAATTGATGCAATGATAAAAATCAAACAAATTATTAACATTGAAATTGGAATATCATAAAATGTTCCACTAATTGGCAAATACGCAAATATTACCAGTATAGGCACTAAAATCATCCTAAATATTGTTAGTTTGTTAGCTAAATTCATATTTTCTCCTTTTCTATTAACCTCTTATCTTCGATTAATTTCCACAATATCTATAATATCAGAAATATACTTTCCAACTACAGGAATATTTAGTCTTACAATATATTGTAAAACATAAATCAATACTGCTGTAATAAGATAAAATCCTATACCTATGCCTAGTCCTTTTCCTATACCAGAAATTAAATTTCTAATAAAAATCTGTTTTTTATTTTCTAGTAATGCAAGTATTTCAAATATTCTAGTATCTTCTAATTTATTATTCAGTTTATCTATTTTTTTACTAATTTTTCTAAACATATAAAACCTCAAACAATATAATATATTGTTTGAAATTTTAATATATTTTATTCTTTAGCTGCCTGATTTTCTTTATTTTTCTTGTCCTTTTGAAGGTTTTCTAATTGATTTATCAACTCTTGCAATCTTTCTAAATCAGAGCCTATTAATTGCCAGTCACCTGCATCAGATGATTCTGTTAAATTATTATTTGCTCTAATTATTGCATTAATCAACTGCTCTTCATCCTCTGAATTGATAAAATTAATTTCTCCAGCAGAATCTGTAACTAATTTTGTTAATGCATCAGCTAAGTCATCACCAATTGCAACTTTAGTTCCAGAAGCAACAATAACTTTTGCAAGTATTGGAACTCTATTTTCATTTAACAATACTTGATAAACTGGTTGTATATATAAAATACTATTCTCAATAGGTATAATATAAGTATTTCTAATAAGTTCTGTTCCAGAAGTTTTTATTTTATCAATTTCATCTGCTATTAATTTATCTTGATCAATTTGCACATTCAACTGTTGAATTCCCGGTAAAGTAGTATCAGAAATTAATTTATATAAAGTTAATTTATTTTGTCCATCAGAATATTTACCAACTAAATATGAGTTTAGACTTTGCTTGTTTAACTTAGTATATGGTACAACTAATCCTAACTCTTGTTCAGTTGCTCCAGAAGACTTTAACACAGTATAATATGGTTTTGTACTAACAGCCTCTCCATTATTGTTTGATGACTGTTTTGCCACTTCCCATACATCATCACTTCTATACAAAATTTCAGTATCCACATTATGGTATCTTCCAAGCATTTGAGCTTGAATATTATACAAAAATTCAGGATAAACAATATTTTTTTGTATATCTTCAGGAATTTTTTCATCTATATTAGCAAATAATTCAGGATATATATTATAATACAACATTGCAATTGGATCAGTTTTATCTGTTATATAGAAAGTAGTAGTTCCATCATATGCATCAATAATTACCTTAATTGAATTTCTAATATAATTTATTTGTTTTGTCTTTCCTTCAATTTGAATATTTGTTTTTTGTGAATATGGATAAGTATTAGATGATGTATATGCATTAATAACCCATACTAATTCTCCATCATCTCTAATTACCATATATGGAGATTCGTCATAAATTAAATATGGTAAAAGCACTTTTGCTCTTTCTCTTATATTTCTATTCATTAAAATTTTGCTTTCTGAATTAATGCTGTTATTAAATAATAATTTATAATCGTGCTCTGATAATGCAAGAATTAATCTATCAAATACATTTGCATTTATTCCCGCTTCACCACTATATTCATTTTCTTCATAAGAAGTTGTTGAATTTGGATAATCAAATTCTTTTTTATTTTGAACATTTGTAACAACAGTATCATCTGTTGCCATACCAAAATAAATTCTTGGTTCCTTAATCTTTATTTTATTTTTAGTTTGGTCATACTTTGATTGAACATATGATATTCCGGTTGTTGAACTTGTTCTATTTGCCTCAGATACAACAACACCATATCCATGAGTATATTGATATGTTTTATTATTATAAGTTCTATTAGCACCACTTATAATTTCTCTTGGTGAAACATATACACTTCTAATTTTACCGTTTATATTATATCTTCCAATCTGTGTAGATTTAAAAGTATAATATCCCTCTTTATCTAAATCTTCTTTTAAATTGGCAAGTGTAGTTTCTTCATCAACAATAGTAATTTGAGATAGTAATTCAGAATTATTTAAAATAGTTTCATTAGACAAATGAGCTGTATTGTCTAATTCGACTTCTTGAACAGCTATTCCATAAGCCTCTCGTGTATTTTTTATATTTTCTTCAATATATTTTCTTTGCTTATCAAATTCATTTCGACCTGCATATATATATTGAAAACCTGTCATTACAACAAATAATACAATTAAATATATTGGAGTTAACAACATAGAAGTAATTATCTTTTTTACTTTAAATTTCTTCAAATACTTGATTGTTCTAAATACAGAAAATAGAATGACTATTCCTAAAATTCTATATCCAATTACTTTTATCTTTACTTCTGTTAAGCCTGCACCAATAAGTTCAGTTCTATTTTGATCATTTAAATTAAGCAAATTTCCTGTAACAATTTCTTGAGAACCTAATACCATTAAACCAGCTATTAATGCTGCAATTATAAAAATATTTGTAAAAACTTGTTTTAAAAACTTGCTCTTTTTCAAATCTTCCATTTCTACACCATTTAAGCACATATTTATAGTTAATATATAGTAGAAACATACATATACAGTCAAAATTGCTAAAAATGCAATTGTAAAAATTAATATTGTCTTAATAAAAGGTACTTGGAACATATAGAAAGAAACATCTAGTCCAAATACTGGATCATTAATTCCAAACTGAGCAACATGAGTAAACATTAAAAATTTTTCCGTAAAAACTTTCTTAGCTAAAAAAGCAATTATAGCACTTGCAATAAAGGAAATTGATTTATTAGGTAATTTTGGCATTTTTTTCTTTTCTTTATCAAAAATATCTTTAAGTGCTTTTCTTACACATTTATTTGATAGAAAAATTGCCAAATAAGATATAACAAAAGCTACTAAAAAAACAATGTATTCTGTTCTTAGATTTTTAAAAAAGATTGAAACATATTGTTCACCTATTTCTTTATATTGCAAATATTGGCTTCTAGCTGATACTAAAATTATTAATGAGTAAATAATTACAAATAAAGCAACAATTAATCTCCTACTAAAAAGTTTTTTTAATTTTTTCTTCATTTTTTATTTTCCTTTCTATATTATTGCTCTCAAAAAATCTTCACTATTAAATACTTCCATATCATCAATTTTTTCTCCAACTCCAATATATTTAACTGGAATCTTATTTTCTGCAACTATTCCTATAACAACTCCACCTTTAGCTGTTCCATCTAACTTAGTTAAAACAATACCTGTTATATCTGTAGTTTCCTTAAAAGCTTTAACCTGCATAATAGCATTTTGTCCAGTAGTTCCATCTAACACTAATAAAACTTCTTTAGATGCATCAGGAAGTTCTCTATTTATTATTTTATTTATTTTTGCAAGTTCATCCATTAAGTTTTTCTTATTATGCAATCTACCTGCAGTATCACAAATTAAAACATCTGCATTTTGCTCTTTTGTATATTTTATGGCATCAAATACAACTGAAGCAGGATCTGTACCTTCAGGTCTTTTTACTAAATCACATTTTGCCCTTTGAGCCCATATTTCAATTTGTTCAACAGCAGCCGCTCTAAAAGTATCAGCAGCAGCAATAACAACTTTCTTTCCTTGTTCTCTCAAATTATTTGCTATTTTACCAATTGACGTAGTTTTTCCAACTCCATTTACTCCAATAACTAAAATAACAGATGGCGTTGTATTTAAATTTAGATTTTTGTCTCCAACATCTAGTAATTTTGCCATTTCTTCTCTTAATACTTTTTTAACCGTTTCTTCATCTTCTATCTTTTCTTTTTTCATCCTATCACGCAATTCATTTATAATCTGTGCAGAAGTTTCTACACCTATATCAGACATAATCAAAGCTTCTTCCAATTCATCTAATAAATCTTCATCAACTTTTCTAAAATTTGCAAAAACATTATTTATTTTTTCATTTATAGTTTGTTTTGTCTTTCCCAAACCATTTTTTAATTTATCAAAGAATCCCATCGTAACCTCCAAAATCTCATAAAATTAGTATTTACAATTATCACAATTTTACATTGCTATTATACACAATTATTATATTTATTTCAATTATTTTCTATTGTCAATAGGACGGAGTGGACTGCGGTGGATTTTTTCCACACTTTTCGTCCAGACCGTCCCTACTTAGACATTTTTTTCAATTTGATTTTCTTGTGATTTTTGGTTTTCAATTCTATCTGCCATTTTTAAATTTTCTAACGTTATTCCCTGAGTAACAGCATTTGTTACAATTTTCTCCATTGATATATTAGATTTGTTTCCTACTAATACTTCATTTAATGCTAACTCATCACTTTTTTTTCTTGCTTCAAAGCCTTGAGACAATAAATTTTCAATCTGGGCAGTGTCAATCTTTCCAAGTTCATCTTTTACCGCTGTAGTTTCGTCTCCTCCTCTAAGTAAATAATTGTTTTCGTTATACCTATAAATAGAAACAATATCACAAGTATCTTGATTTTCTTTTAATAAATTTATTATTTTTAAATCTTTTGAATCAAAGTCTTTTGGTAAAATTTCTTTACCTACTGATAGTAAAAAATCTTTTGATTCTTCGAATCCAAAATCTTCATTATATTTTTTTAACTGTTCAAATAAAAAGCAAAATGCATTCCCTACATTAGGCTCATTAGTATACTCTTCATATTTTGCTTTAATTTCTTTTATAAATTCAATTGATAACGGTAAAGATTGTTTTGACCTAGAGCTATATTCTTCTTTAGGACACAGACCCGGCATACTTTCATTTAAAGATGCTTCCCCTGTTTTTATTCTAAATAATGCATTATCAATCAAGAAATCTTGGATATATTCATTCCCATCTATTTGAAATATTGCATAATAATGTTGTGATGTACAATTATTGCTTTTTTCACTTTTTCCAGTGATAATTTCAAAATTATTATTAAAAGAGCAATCATACATTTCTGGTACATCAATAGTTGTTCCATCTTTTTTTATAGAACCATCAATATCACCCTTATTCTCTGCTCCAACTACTTTAGAAGTAATGTCAATTGCATTTAAAATTGCTACATAAATTTCTGCCATTCCCTTACATATCTGCTCTTTTTTAGAAGCATTTGTACTTTCACTTAAAAGCATTTCCTGTCTTTTTTTACTTATAATAGTCAAATCTTCATTTTTTTCTTTATTATAAACAGCTGTATAACTATTATCAAAAATTAAACTTTTTCCTAATTCTAGATGCACAAATTTAGCTACATCCAATTTTGACATTCCATTTTGCATTAACTGATTTGCTCTATCTATAATTTTTTTTACTTTATCATTCATCTATTTCTCTCCAAAATCATTTTTTATACTAATATTTTATCAATTCTACTAGATATGTCAATGGGACAGAGATTTTGACACAGAAAAGAAATCAAAACAGCCAAAAGAATTTTTAATTTTTGGCTGTTTTGATTTTAACCATTAAAATAATAATGTGCAATTAAAGTATTAATTGTGCCATTATCAATTGTAGCAGTGTAACCTGTATTATTTCTATACATTGGTGATTTTACATCATCATTTCCAGAAATATGTGTTTCATTTTTCTGTCTTTCAGAAATGTATTTTTCTAAAAAGTGGGAAATATAAGATTCAGATTTATTAGGCTTTCCCCTTTCACGATGATTTATTCTATATATTAAATCTTCTCTAACTGATTTTGCATCTACAACTCCTGCTATTTCATTTATTTCAAAAACATGATAATATATATTTTTTTCAACAAGTATTTGCAGACATGGATCAAATACCCAAGCGATGTCATCAAAGGTAAAGTAAATCCAAGAATGCCAATATTTCTTATAAGTACTAAATGTTAAGTTTCCCCGTTCAATACAATCATCATCTTTAAAAAATACTATTGCAGATTCAGTTGTCTGCCAACACCAGCCTTCAAGCAATCCTTTATTCATTAGTTCAATAACATTTCCTTCATAATCTCCACCAATTTCTATTGATAAGTTTTTTAATCTTGTTTTTACATATTTAAAAACAGAATTATCAATATCTAATTGATTTATTAAGTTAAATCTTTCATATTCATTTAAGTTTCTAACATTTTTGCTCATTACTAAAAGTCTTTTCATAAGAAACCTCCTGTTGATTATTGAAATTTTAATATCCTAAAATTTAATATAAATCTATATAGAAAACTAGTTACACCTCCATAATCTTAGTATATAATCTGCACTTGGCAAATATTACATGATATAAAATTTTATCATTTATTTATGTAAATTTCAACAAAAAATAGCAAAATTTGCTCATTTTGGGCACAATTCATGGCATACACAAAAAATATATCAATAAATAATTATTTTATTATTTTATTATTTTTCCGTAAACGTCTCCGCCACAAGATGTTATATTCATTTTTCCTTCTTGGGTTAAAATAATATTATCTGCAATTTTACTTCCTACAACTGCTTCTATATCGTCATAAGAAAGTTTATATAATATATTCATCGTCCCATTGGCATGTTTCACAAAAGGATTTTTATAATAAAGCAGGAGAAAGTATAAGTCAAACTTATTCTTTCTCCTACTGTTTTTAGTTAAGCTTTATTCGAAATCTTGGATTTCCGAACATAAAAGACATAGGAACAAGACTTATTTCTTTTACATTAAGTTCCAACTTTTCACGAAGAAAAGTTTCAACTGCCTCATTGTCCATAAAACACTCAATTTCAAACTCTGCTGGAAGTTCTTCTGATTCTCTTCCAAACATTAATAACTTGAGATTATTCACTATTTTCCGTTCTTCTTCCTGTTTGTCAGATAGTACATTTTGAACTTCGTTTAGTTTCTGCCTGATGTCCATATTTTTACCTCCTTAACAA
>CANPZM010000031.1 GCA_947589065.1 uncultured Clostridia bacterium | reverse complement strand
AAAGTAAATACTAGAATAACAATATATGATGTTATGGGAAGTTCTAATTTAGTAAATAAAGCCTATAATGTAATTTCAATTATTAGAACGGATAATTTAGCAGATGATGATAGTGAATATAAAAGATTAGCAAAATATATGGCAAGTGAGGGATACGATATTACACAAGCGAGTTCTGTATTAGAAGTATTAAAAACAAAGGGTGAGAAATGTGGATTAGTAGGGTTAATATATGACACATTAACTAAAACATATAAGCAATTACCAAGAACAATGACAGAAAAGGAAATACAGGAACAAATGACAATACAAAATAATGTTGATATTTGTCCATTTTAGGAGGGAATTATGGAATTAGAAGAAGCAGTAAGAAATCTGGAATACAAATTATATGAAGTAATAAACAATGATAGTTGGTATTGGCAAGAAGAAATAGAAACAGTGTTGAAAGCATTAAGAGAATTACAGATTGAAAATATAAAATTAAAACAAAAATTATTGGAGAAACCAAATGAATGACTTAGATAAATTAAAACAAGAATATAATCACAATTTAACAAGATATTACAATGGTTGTAAATATTGTGAAGAGCATAGAGAAGAAGCGGATAAATGGCTACCACAATTATTGAAGATACAAGATAAAATCAATGAGTTGCTAGAAGGAATAAAAAAGCAACAAAAAGTAAATAGAAAAGAAATTTTAGAAGGATTTGAATTATGAAACAATTAGAAAAAGATACAATTTGTAGATACTGTTTTGGTTGTAATAAGTTACTTTTAGAAGAATTTAATGGAGTAAAACATTGTAACGGATTTATATCAGGATATAGCGATTGGCAAGAAAGATATTATAAAGCATTGAAGGAGGAAAAGAAATGTTTGTAATCAGCCAAGATAAACATATATCAATAAATATGAAAAAAATATTGAGTATTTATAATCGAAATAAAGTAATCGGTGTTGAATATCCGTTTAACGAAGAAGCTTATGTTGATTTAGGTAGATATGAAACACAAAAAAGAGCAGATGAAATATTTGACGAAATAATGAAAAGATATAAAAGTTGGGAAAATATGAAAGCAGGACAACCTAGTGGAACATGTAACCCAATATATAAAATGCCACTAGAATAGGAGGAATAACAATGCAATGTAAATGGATAAAGGTAGAAGGGAATACTACGAAATATTTTAGATGTAGTTTAAAAGATAAATCAATAAATGAATATGAGTGTAGAGATTGTCCTATGTTTATAAAAGATAATAATGCAGATGATATAGTAAATCAATTGTTTGGTATGTTTTGGGGGAAAAGATGACAGATGAAGATATAGATAAAATTGCGAAAAGAGTATTGGAGTTACAAAAAGAACAAGGAGTAAAAGTAACAGAAGGATTATTAACTTTTCAAGAAGTGCAACAAAGATACCATAAACAACTATATGAGAAATTTGGAATAACAGGAAGTATAGATAGTGCTATAAGAACAGTTGCAACATATAGTCAAGGACAAAGATATGTAGCAAGATTAGGTGGTAAACAATTCGATAATGCAGTACAAATAGCAGATAAGTTATATAAATTAGTTTTAGGAATTAAGGAGGAATAATTAGGAGATTTATTATAAACACAAAACCTAGAACAAAAAAGAATAGTTCACAAATAATAATGTGCAAAGGTAGACCTATGTTAATACCTAGCAAACAATATAGAGAATTTGAAAAAGAGTGTTTGTTGTTAATACCAAGCAAATACAGAAAAAATATTGATTATCCTATAAATATTAAAGCAATATTTTATAGAGATAGCAAAAGAAAAGTGGATTTAACTAATTTGTTAGAAGCACTAGATGATATGTTAGTAAAAGCAAATGTAATAGCTGATGACAATAGAGATATAGTAGCTAGTCATAATGGTAGCTTGGTATTATATGACAAACAAAATCCTCACATAGAGGTAGAAATAACAAAAGTAGAAAATTATGAAAGGTGGAAAAAGTGATGAAATTAAGAAATGATAAGTATTATCACAAAATAAATAATTTAGATATAGCACTTGAAGAAACAGACCACAAATACATAATGATAAATCAATGGGCAAAAGATTTTAGTTATAAATGGGGAATAGTAGGATTTTATTATGATAAAGATGAAGACTATTGGTATTTAAGAACTTATGGGAATTTTGATGTAAGACAAGTTGATTGGTATGATTTTGGTTGCTTAGTTGAATTAGGTTATAAATGGATAAATGAGAATTGTTTTGATGATAGAAAGGAGTAACAAATGAAAGTTGCAAGATTAAGAAATTTAGAAAAAGTTGTTGAAGGAATATTAAGAAAATCTGACTTAGCAAGAGAAGATGATTGTTATTTGATTTTAGAAGTAATTAGAGAAATGTATCCATTTGAGGTAGGAAAAACATTTGCTCAAGTAATGTTTAGTGCAAAAAGTAAAGGAATAAGTTTTGAAAGCATTACAAGATGCCGAAGAAAATTACAAAAAAAATATCCTGAATTAAAGAATAATGAAGTAGCCGAGATTAGAGATAAGGAACAAGAGGAATATAGAGAATTTGCAAAGGAGAAATGAAATGAGGTCATTAGATTTATTAGAAGAATTAAACAAAATGTTGATAGATGCTAAAAAACGATGTCAAATATGTTATGACAATGTTGGAGAAAAAGATAAAGAAAGATGTGATTTAGATCATGATTTAATTAATACATATACAACAATGTCTGCTAAAGAAAAACGAGAATATATAGATAAATACTTTGAATGTTTGGCAGAAAGACATAATTATAAATATGAATATAGAGAGCTAGAAATACTTAAAGCATTATATGAAACTACAGGATTAGAAAAAGCATTAAATGATACATTGAATAAACTTAGAAAACTAAATCAAGAACAGGAGCAACCTATTTATTATAAAAGAGCAAAGAAGAACAAAGGAGAAATAATTGTAGTTAATAAGGAGGGAGAAAATAATGGCATTTGATTTAGATGATGAGGAATTAGAGGCTACAAGAAAATTAAATGGTGTAAATATTCAAAAAAACAAAAAAGAAAAAGTAAATATTAAACGAAAAAAAACATTAGATTCTAAAAAAATAGAACGAAAAGAACAGCAAGAAAAACTAACTAAAGCAAAGACAGAATTAGTAAGGAAAGAATATCAAGATAATTTAAAAGAAATTATGGAACAGAAAATGTTTGATTTAGCATATAAATTAAAACATATTGAAGAAGGAGAAAATTTATCAATAATAGAATTAAAATCATTGTTAAGTCAAAAAAATACAATAGGAGTTTCTCCTAAATATAGTACGACAGAACTTGCAATATTGTTTGAATATTATAAACGATTTATTCAAGAAATAAATAAAAAAACATCATATATTCCAACGAAAGAGGACTTTTGCAGTTTTGCAGGAGTAAGTACAGTTACATATAACAATTGGAAACAAAGTGATGATGCTGAACGTAGAGAAATAATGCAAAAAATAGACGATTATTTGGTAGATATACATTTATCAATGGCACAAAGAGGAGATGTAAGAGAAATTTCAACAATATTTAGAGCAAAAGCAGAATTTGGTTTAGTTGAAGCACAAGCACCTACAGTTGTAAAACATGAAATGGAAAGTGATATGAAACAAATTCTAGCAAATATAGATGCGATAAATGCAGGTAAAAGCCTCAAAGCAATAGAAAGTGTCAAAGGTGAAGACGGAGTTTATAGACCAAAGGAGGGTTAAATATGAACTTTTTATTTGATGCAATATTCAATACAGAAGATTGGATAGAAGAAAATATAAAAGTGGGTGAGCTTGGAATTGAAATATTAGAGGATATTAAGAATGTATTTATAAAAAATCAAGAGAAAATAGCGACCTTATATACGGAGTTAAAGACAGAAAATACAAAACAATTATTAAACAAGCAAATGAATGAGGCATATTTACAATTATTTAATATAGATAAAGAAATAGAAGATGCTAAAAAAAATCTAAAATATTGTAAAGATATGAAAGATAAGTTGTTGTAGGAGGCACAAATGAAATTGATAGGGTGTATACCAATAGGGAAACAAAATAAAGAAACAAGAGAAATATTGATGAATAAAACTAATTTAACACAAAGGCAATTTAGAAAAGAGCTAGCTAGATTAAGGAATAAATACATAATAATCAATGATAATGGCTATTATTTACCAGCCAATAAAGAAGAAATACAAGAATTTATACAAAAGTTGAATAGACAAGTCTATGAAATAAATAAAACAATAGCTTTAGCATATAAAGGAATGGAGGGGTTAGATGAATAAAGCAGAGTTAAGTAAAGAAGAAATAACAAAAGAAGATTATATTTTAACGAATATTAATTTAGATGGTTATTATGTAATTAAATTGAAAGATGGTAAATCATATAAAATATATAAAGAAGGTAAAAAGGATTATATATTAAAAGATAACAAAAAGCTATATTTAGACAAACAAGTAAGAAACTTGGTGTTAAGTAGTATTAGAGAATATGAGAGGTATGGAATATGAGTAAAGAAGAAATAGAAAACGCAAAAGATATGTTGAAAAAATTAAAAAATTATGCAGAATTACAACAAGAAAATAATAAGCAATCTAAAATAATAGATTTAATGGCTGGTTCAATAAATAACTATGATAGCCAGTTAGATATTTGTTATTTTAAAGATAAAGAACACGTAAAACAACATTATGAAGAATATTTAGAACAATATTTTGAAAAGAAAGTAGAGGAAAAGTAAATGGAAGAGGATATCAAAAGAAGTTTAGGAGAAATACAAGACTATATAGAAAGTGCAGAATGGGATTTAGAATATGCCAAAAATGAATTATATCATTTATGGGATAAAATATTATCTAAGGATAGTAAACAAATAAAAGATATAGATAATTTTAAAAGAGAACTAAAACGAGATGGATTATATACTGATAAGATAGAAAACTTTTTAGAAAATTATATAAGGTACTATAACAAATAAATAATATTAAGGAGGAACTATGAACAAAGATAAAGAATTAGAAGAAGCAATAAAAAGATGCAATAATATTATAACAACGAAATTCAATAATGATTATTCGATAGATAGTATAGATAAAGAAGCCATCAAAAGAATATTACAAATATTAGAAAACAAAGAAAATAAAATAAATAAATGTATTGAAACAATAAACGAATTAAAAGCAGGACGATATATAAAAGGAGAAAAAGGATATATGTCTTCATCATGTTGTAATGCAAGATTAGATATTATTCAAGAATTATTGGAGGATAAATAGTGGACATATTTAAAAGAAAAAATATAAAACTTGCAACTTCTTGGGATTGGAATTGTAAAAGAGTTTGTAAAAGAGTAAAAGGTGATACACAAAGATTACATAGATATAGTAGAAGAAAGTTAAAACAAGAGTTAAGAAACGAAAAAATTTGAAACGGAAAAAATTTTTGGAACGGAATTTTGGAACGGATAAATTTGTGTGTAAAATTCTCTAGATAAAATAAAATTTAATACATTTTTTAATAATTTGTAAAATGCTTATGATTATTGAAATATCAATCAAAAACAACACGTTAGAATTAATTTTTAGGCACTTTGAATATTAAGGCAACAAATTACATCACCAGATATAAAAATGGCTTTAAATTGATTGTAGAGCCTTGTAAAAGAAACAACAAAAAAGAGCTTATTTTATGTCGTAGGCAACAAAAAAAGAAGCTTGTTTATAGGCTTCTTTTATTTTCCATAAGGTAATTTTTCAACATATTTTGCTTTGCTGTACCATTGAGCCTGACATTTTTTACAATGTATTAAAAAATTTGCATCAGGTCTTCTATAGCTGTTTTTTGTTTTATATTTTACCCAATTTGATATATCGCAATTACATTTTTTTGATGTATAAATATTCCCAAAACTTCTTGACATCTTTGCACCTCCTTTTTATTTTTCTTTTGCTAAATCTGAAATAAATTTAAATATTAAATATATACCACCAAATAATATAATACCAGACCATTTTAACATACTGCCTATTATATGGCAAATTTTTTCAAAAGTGATCCAACGTTTATTACTTTTTTCTTGTTTTATTCGTTCTTGTTCTGCTTTTTCTTGTTGCCTTTTAATTTGTTCTTGTTGTTGTCTTTGTTTTAATATATTTGCCATTTTTTCGGTTTGCTGTTTTTTTATTTCTTCTTTGTTTGTGTTTTCATCAACTGCTTTTTCTATTTCTTCATCTGATACAAAAGCACCTTGTAACCTGTGTGTCTCTTCATCTCCAACCATTTTAAAAAGTATGTCGCCTTTGCCTGTGAGTTTTTCTGCTCCTTTTTCATCTAGTATAACACGACTATCTATTTTACTAGATACAGAGAAAGCAACACGGCTAGGGATATTTGCTTTTATTAATCCTGTAATAATATCGCTCGAAGGTCTTTGAGTTGCTACAATTAAATGGACACCACAAGCCCTTCCAATTTGTGCTATCCTGCAAATTAAACTTTCGAGGCTTTGTTCTTGTAATGGATTTTTCCTGTTTGCTGTTTGTTCTTGTCTGTCTTGTAAAATGATGTCGGCTAATTCATCAATTACTATAACTTTATAAGGAAATCTTGTACTTATTACCTTTTTATTATAGCTTTCTATATTTCGACAATTATAACATTCTAATTGCCTGTAACGATAATCAATTTCAAGTAAAACATCTTTCAATACTTGTTTTGTCTCTGTTAAATTGTTTGCGATTTCTTTTACTTGTTCACAATTTTTATATATGCTTAATTCTACTTTTTTGGGGTCTATTAATGACAATTCCAAATAATCTTGTTTATAATTATTTAATAAGTTTATAAGGATTGAATTAATAAATACACTTTTTCCGACTTCCAGTAGTTCCAGCTACTAACAAATGGGGAGTTTTGCTTAAATCTGCAATATAATTATTATTATTAAGGTCTTTACCAAAACACACTTGCAAACCTTTTTTGTCGTTGTCTGTATATTCAATATCTTTTAAATATAATGTTTTTCTGTCTCTTTTGGGTATTTCAAATACTATGCCACTAGTTGCAAAATCCGTTGTAAATTTTATGTTTTTTATTCCTAGTTCTGAGGATAAGTCATCAATTAATTTTTCTATATTTGCAATTCTTGTTTTATTAGTTCTGTCAAGTTTTATAAAATATCTGTCTACTTGATAAGCTTCGATAACTTTTTCAATTGATATATTAATATTATAATTTTTATAAAAATCAATTATATTTTGTTTTATATTTTCCATTTTATGATACCTCTTTTTCTATGATCCTATATTCAATATAATTATCCCAATTTTCTTGATAATTATAAAATATTATAGTGTCATTTTTGAAACTTTTGCTTGCGTTTTCATCTCTCACAAAACCAAAGTTTTCTATATTATCTTGAATTGTATTTTCTTGTTCTTTTTGTGCTTCTTTTATTGTCTTATATGCTCCTATAATTTCGCTGTATGGATTCTCACATTGTGGGTAAACTTCTTCTAATAATATATATACTTTCATTTTTATTTCCTCCTATATATTAGCAATATATTCGTTAATTTCTTTTTCTTTTTGTTCTTTTTTTGCCAATTCTTCATTAGATTCTAATAATTCGTTTAATTCGTCTTGATGTCTCCAATAATATTCAATATTTGTCCAAGTAAAGCCCATTCTAAACATGTGTTTTATAAATTCATTATATCCCATTTTTACCACCTTTTAAACCTTTCTATTTTTAATTAATATGTAATATATTTTCTGTTTATTGTTTTTAATATTCTTGTTGCTTCTTTGGTTAATTGTTCGTTGATTAATTCTTTTTCTTCTTTGCTATATTCGTTAAAGTCAATTCCTTCAAATAATATATAATAAGCTCTTGCTATTGCGTCTTGTATTAAATTTCTAGCGATTTCCTTCGCTTCTTTCTTTTTCATTTTTCATCAATCCTTTTTATTTATATTTTAGGGAAGAGGCTTAAAGCCTCTAGCCCTTTGACTTATGATAGTGCAAATAGCTTTTTGTTTAACCATTTATACAAGTTAAAATGGAATATTCTGTAGCTTATTGATTGTATTGTTAGGAATATTCCAAGACCTGCAAGTGCGTAAAATGTAAGTAAGCCTAAGTCAAAGAATAACAGTATTACATTTTCCATTTTTTCTCCTTTCCAGAGTTCCAAAAAAATGTATTTGACTTTTTCAAACTTTTAGCTTATAATACAAAATAAGCAAGTAAAATAATTATGTGGTAGTAGACTATTTATTTTATATTTGCTTTGAGTTTGAGAAGGTGCGAACTTCTTGAACTCTTATATTATTTTTGGTTAAGGTCTTTGTAGTAATGCAAGGGCTTTTCTACTTTTCCAATAACACCATTTCACTTGCTTTTTACTCTTTCCCTTAACTTAATTATATTATACTACGTTATTACGATTTTGTCAATACTTTTTATAAAAATATTTTTATTTTTTTAGATATTTTTCTATTGCTTCAATAGCTATTTTTGAATATGTTTTGTTTTCTTTTTGGAGTTTTTCATCTAAAGCTTTTGCTAAGTACATCGGAACTTTTACAGTGTATCTTTTTATTTTTCCTTTCTCTTTTTGATATTCTTCATTGTAATTTCTTTGTTTTTTTTCTTCCATTTTTACACCTCCTTATTGAGTATATTTATATTATACTACGTTATTACGTAAAAGTCAATGCTTTTTATATAAAAAATATAACTTTTTTTTTCTTATGCGGACGCCGTAGGTCATCAATTTTTAATTGATGATATTCGCTAGAATACCAGCATAGTATAAGCAGAGCATAAGAGCAATGTCTTAGCTTATATGTAGCATATATAATATATGATATATAGATATTACAAATAGAATGCTATTATATTATATAGATTGTATGTATTATTATATTTATAATATAAAGTAGATATATATTTGAAGTGTAAAGCAGATTTGCATTACCATCTTATGATTTTATTTATATAATAAAAAATCTATTGCATTAATTATTGCATTACTTTTTAATTATAAAGTCTTGCAATACTTGATATGACTTTATTACAGAAAGTTCGAATATGGTCTAATAAGTCATATATGCAATAATAAGCTACCCTACCCCTATATTACAAAGAAGGCAGGGGGCGTTTGTTACCCTCTCAAACAACCATAAAAATTAAAAAGGCTTTGTCATATTTTTTATGCAATGTTTTTGCACGAAAAATAATTTATATTTAATTTTCTATTTCAATTTTATCATTGTCAATCTTAAAAGCGTTGATATGAGCACATTTGCTTATTTGATAGGAAATTTCTAAAAAAAAATTAGCACTCTTACTTGACAAGTGCTAAAATCTATGATAATATAATCACAGTTAGAAAAAATCTAATTATTGTATGATCATAATAGAATAGCCTTGTAGAAGGTGGAGATATAGAAGTGATTATATAATACATATAAATAAGCTCTAGAAATTGAGCAATGTAGATAACTGATTTAACAAGTCAGATTTATTTGCATTGCTCTTTTTGTTATTTATGGAGTAAATGCTACGAAGAAATTGCTTATTTTATAATCGAAAACTTTGTGAGTTTAGGAACAAAGTTAAGATTATATATATAATAACTTTGTTTCCAAAATGAGTGTAAAAATCTTCTGCATCTGTTGTAAGAGTAAAGATATATTGATTTTTAATAGTTGCGAAAAAATCGCAAAAATCAAGCAAAATTTGCGAAAAAATCGCAAGTAGAAAAGAGGTATTATGAAGAACGAAAAACAAATGAATAATCCTAGCAATAATAGAAAATACAAATGGAAAATGATATTCAAAAATGGAATGAAAATAGATGGTAATGGTGATTTCCCAAGTTTAGATGAAGTATATAAAGTCTTTTTGATGGGTAATTTTAATCATTTACAGAATGATAAGAAAGGACTTTATTATAACAGCGATGAAATATTGTATCTTGAAGTTGAAGAATTGTTGGAGGAAGATAAATAGGAACGACAAAGATGAAGTAAGAACACAATACATAAATAGACAAACTGGTGAAGTAAAAGAGAAAAGTGTATGGGTTGATAGAATATTTGATTATGATAAAGGCTATATTTTATGGTCTAATAAGAACTTTGTCAAAACATTTCAAGATAAAAGACTTCCTCCAGAATTTACTTGGACAGAAAGAGGAAGAATACACGAATTAAAGCACTATATCATAGAAGAAAATCAGTTTTTAGGATATAGAAATAAAGGATTTAAGCCAATAGATATAAAGAAAATGGCAGAAATATTTAATGCAGGAGAAAGACAAACAAAAGAACTGATAAAGAAGATGAAAGACTACAAAATATTGAAAGAAGTTTCTATTGATGGAGTAGTTTGGTATGCTTTTAATCCTATTTATGGGCTAAAAGGGAAAAGGATAACCTATACAATATTCATAATATTTCAACAAGAACTTATATCAATACTTCCATGTCATATTATAAACAATTTTATGGGGCAATTACAAGAAATTGGAACGAACATAAAGATAATAGAATAGCAGATTTGAAGGAGTGAATTAGATGAAAACTTTAATAAGTTTAGCAATTACATTTGTTTTAATGAGTATAACACGCATTTTAGATATTTATTTGTTACAACACGGAATAAATTGGACTTATGTAATAGCTTATGTTACTGGTTTAATAGATTTATATTTAACAGCAATAGCTTTTGCCTATTATGATGCAAAGAAGGAGTAATTATGGAAAAAGATATTGAAGAAATAAGAGATAAAATTGAAGAATTTATGAAAAAATATGGTGTTGCAGTAAAAGTAGAAACAATATGTGAGGGTCGTAATATTGAAGGAAAGATAATTAATGCAAAAGCATGTCTAATTATAACAAGTTAAAGGAGGCAAATAATTATGATAGGTACAATGATAATAGCTTGGATACTAACTTGGTTTGGTTTAGATAACTTAATCATAACAGGAATAAATGAAATATTTAATACAGATTTTACAGTTGCAATATATTGGCTTATATTTTTCATTATAGGAGCAATTATATGTATAATCAAACATATAAGAGGATAGTTTTCAACAGTTACTAACTATGCAAATATAGTTAAAGGGCTGTGAAATATATTGCCTATCTACCAGGTAGTAGAAAAGGTCTCTGGAAATGTACTGCTAAGACGGACGACTTAGTGTCCGATTGACTAAGGGTTTAGTGTGCATTTTCTGTTATATCAACGCAGATAGCCGATACTTGAACATTTTGAGGCTATAAAAATTATCAATATTGAAATGTTTGTTATATGTTCTTGAAACAAGACGGTGTTGAGAATGGGATTAATTTGTTGTTTTACTCCTATAAAATGTGTCTTTAGCTCAGTTGGTAGAGCATCTGGTTGAAGCCCAGAGTGCCTAAGTTCAATTCTTAGAGGACACACCATTAAATATATTATTACCCAAGTACTAAACTACAATGTCATGTAGCTTGGAATTATCCGATAAGTAGTCAACCATAAGGATACTTTTGGAAGGTTGCTTTCTATGTATAGCAATATATGTAGAGGAGATGTAAAAGTCAATAATGGGTAATGTGCAAATATTATCGCTTAATAAAACACTAGAGTTGTCGTAGTCGCAATAGACGGACTAGTAGTCAATAAGCCTATATCTCATTGTTAGCTACAATGAAGCAATGTAGGTAATGCTAAATAAGACTATTTCTCGTGATTGGTGCTGAAAAGTGCCTATAAGACATAACTAGGTTAAAGTAGCTCAAACGAGGTAATCAAATAAGCAGGAATGTATTAGATTGAATTTAATACAAAAAAAGAAAAACATCTGAATGATGGGTGAAATTTACAAGTAGTCAATCTTGTGTGTGCTAGAAAGGGGCAAGAAGTTATAAGGTCGCTACTTATAGCTCAGACTTGTTCTCACAGTGGTTGAATAATTAAGAGAGATAATAGTTTGTAAGGGGAAACTCTAATAATATATTTATTTATATATCGCGGGGTGGACTAGTGGTTAGGTCGCCAGTTTCCTTGGCTGGAAGTCAGAGGTTCAAATCCTCTCTCCGCTACCAGTATATTATACAAGCTAAGTAATTACTAGCTTGTTTGAGAGAGCGTTGTAATGCTTTCTCGTTATATCGGAGTGTAGCTCAGTTGGTAGAGTGCGTGTTTTGGGAACATGAGGTCATAGGTTCGAAACCTGTCGCTCCGACCAGAGGCTAGGTCGCTCCTAGATATGCGTCAGTAAAAAGTTGGGAAACCTGCGTTGAAAATAAAATTAAAATCCCATACATATAGGAGAGATGGTGTAAAGGTAGCACTCCGACAGAGGTATTAGTGTAAATAAGCACACTGACGGCAGAATAAAGGGTTCGATTCCCCTTCTCACCTGCCAGAGGCAGTTAAAACCTACTGCCAATTGGTTAAAGTAAGTTGGTTAATGCTGAAATAACATAACAAAAGGGTGGAGATTTTGAGGAAGACTATAAATTCCTCGCCGTATATCTCGGTTTAGTTTATGTAGTAAAACCACAGTCTCCAAAACTGTAGAAGGTAGTGCAAATCTATCAACCCTGACCAATATATTCGAGAATGGTGTAATGGTAACACAAGAGGCTTTGACCTTCTTACTCCTAGTTCGAGTCTAGGTTCTCGAGCCATGCCCAACAAGTGTGGTATGACACATGGCAAAGCTATGTATTTTTTGAAGGTAGTAAATACAAATGCCAATAAAACCTTAATCATACTGAATTTAGGAAAGCCTGCCTCCTAAAAGAGATTAACAAATAACAGGCTACAATATTATAAGATAGTATGTAGGATATATAAAATGAGATACAGAGGTGTATTGATACTGTTTAATATCACTTTACCGAGTGAGCTATAAAGGTTTTGCAAAGTACAAGCAAGTAATAACATGTCGAGAGTTGTCCTATGCACAGTATATATCTTACATAGTGTCTTATAGAAAAGAGGTAATAATTAGGATTAGTGCAGGAACTTATGTAAAAGTATTATTAAAAAAGCAAAATATGTCGCAAATGGATTTATTACGCAAAATGCAAAACTTAGGTTTTGAAGGAGTACATATTACACATATAAACAATTTTATCAATGGAACGGATACAACAATGCGTTATGGATTGATACGAAAAATAGAGATAGCGTTAGACTTGTCAGAATTTACTTTGATAAATATGGTAGGCAGACCAAGTGAAACAAAAATAAAGCAATTAAAGGAGATAAAAGCAAATGGAAACTAAAATAGAACAAATAGCAAATGGAATAAAATCTATAATAAAAAGTAGAAAAGGTGAAAGTACAATCGAGCAATATACTGATGAAAATGGATTAACTCATTTTGTTAGTGAAATAAAAAGGAAAAAAGGCAATAAGATTATAATTGAAAGAAAAGAATGGATAATGTAGAGGCGATAAGTATGTATAAATGTAAATATATATTTGGACAAACAATAAAATACAAAGGAGAAAATCATAAAGTAGATGGAATAAGATTTACTTGTGATGGAGTAATGTATAAATTAAGTGGAATAAGAGAATGGATAAAAGAGGAGGATATATAGATGGGTGAAACAATAGAAAGTATGATTTGTGTTTTAGAATCACAAGTTGAATTTCTAAAAGATAAAGTAAAATATAATAATTTAGATTTACAAGGTAATTTAGAACAATTTAAAGATATGAAAGATAAAGATGAATATAAAAGAGTGTTACACATATTAGAAGCTTTAAAAATAAATGCAGAGCATTATATTAATAAAATAAAGGAGTAATGTTATAGGCAAGATTATAAACAAGTAATTGAAGAAGTTATAAAAATACTTAAAACAAAGAAAAAACTTGATGAGTATAGTAGATTTGAAATGTGTAATAACTTGTATTCGTTATTATTACAGTATTTTGATAGTCCTAAAAGAGAAGATAAAAGCAGACAAGAGATAGAATTATTTGCTTGTAGATATGCAATTACAACCCTAATTCCAGTATTAGAAAATAGGGTTTATAATGCTGAACCTGAATATATGCCTAAATATTATGAATTATGGGAGAAAGCCTATGCTTTCGCAGGAAGAAGGTCATTAGAACATTTTATTTTGTATATGGAAATGGATATGCCGATGCAGTCCAGAGTATATACAAATAGAAGAAATGTTTTGAGACCTTTTGTTTTTTATCTTAATAAATCTGCATTTGATCCAAAATTACAATATATAGAAGCTTCTTTCCCACCTCGGATATGGTAAGAGTTATACACTAAATATGTTTTCTGCTTGGATTTTTGGAATAGATATAAATAATAGTATTTTAAGATGGTCTTATTCACAAGAGTTAGTTCTTGGATTTAGTAGAACAATACAAGGGTTTATAAAAAATCCTAGATATAGTGAAGTATTTTCTCAATATAAGATATACGGAGATAAACCTTTTGAAAAAGAAAAAGAATCAGATTGGATATTGAAGGGAAGTAGTACGCAAAAATCACATATTGCAAGAACAAGAGAAGGCTCATCTACTGGAGAAAGAGCGAATAAAGCACTTATATTTGATGATATGACAAAGGGTGCAGAAGAAGCAACTAATAGTCAAATACATCAAGATATTTACACAAAATGGAATACAGAATGGTATAACAGAAGAACCGATCCAAGTGTTACATATATTTTTGTAGGTACAATGTGGTCTCCAGAAGATATATTGAATAGGACAATGACAGATATTGAAGCAACGCATAAAATGAGACCTAGCAAGATAAAAGGTTTTGAAAAATATGTAATGGAAGCAACTGATGGATATGCAGTATTTATAAAAGTACCATTGTTAGATGAAAAAGACGAAAGTACTTGTCCTTGTGTAATGACAACAGAAGAAGCAAGGAGAATGAGAGATGTATCAGACCCATTTAGTTTTAGTTGTGTATATCAACAAGACCCTATCGCTCCAACAGGATTGGAATTTGCAGATGAGAATTTGGAACATTATGAGGAACTTCCAAAAGATGAAAATGGCGAGGATATGTGTACTCCTTATGCCTTTGCAGTATTAGACCCTGCAAGACGTGGTAAAGATAACGTTGCAATGCCGATATTTAGAGCTTATGGAGAGAAGTATTATTTCATCGATTGTATATTTAAACAAAAAGCTATGACTGAATTATATGACGATATAGTAGATAAAATTATACAACACAAAGTTATAAAGTTTGTAATTGAAAATAACATTGATACTTCTTTAAAAGTAGTAATAGATGGTAAATTGCATGAAAAAGGTTATTATGCTTGTGAGATTATAGAAAAATATAACACAATGAAAAAGGAAGATAGAATAAAAGATACAAGAGGCATAGTTATAAAGAGTGTAGTTTTTAAGGATAAAAAAATGTATAAGCCTAATTCTGATTATGGTAGGTTTATGAAAAACTTTACTACATATAGCTTTGATTATCCAAATAAATTTGATGATGCTCCAGATAGTATGAGTATGTTTGGTAGAGAAATAATACTAAATAGAGCAAGACCAAGTGTACCAAAGCCAATAAATAGGGCATTATTAGGAATATAGGAGGTAATGAATTAGGTGGAATATATGTTGGAGATGTGAGCATTGGGACAAATGCTTTAAATATAGATATGGAAATTTTAGGCAAGATTATATGGAAAAAATATATAAAAAGAAAGACCATTGGGGACAAAATGTTATATATGTTCAAAAATGTAAAAAATATAAATACGAGAACCAAGAAAAACCTAAAAAGAGAATTTCGCATTTATGGTTTTTAGAAAATTAATATTATGTACACCGATTTGCATATATAAAATAAAAGTATATACTTAAATAAGTAGAGTAGTATGCAAGTCATACTGGGTAAATAGGTACATTGAATTGATAGATGGTGGGAATAGGTATCTATACTAATTCACTCCATCAAGTCTGCCGAGAAATGATATCTTATTATTTCTCGACGGATAATATATGGAGGTATGAATTAGGGAAGAAAAGGAGATTAAAGAACAAGTAATTGAAGCTGAAAGACCAACTGACACACCACAAACAGTAACATCTGTGAATGAAAGTTGGAGAACATTTTTTGGTAGAAGAATTTTAACACATTCTATGAAAAAATCGGAATTAAATGCTGAAAGCATTAAAAGAATACTTCCACAAGTGTTAAGAGAACACGATAAAAATGCTAATGAAATAGATTACTTGTATAACTATTATAAAGGTAAACAACCAATATTAAATAAAACAAAAGTTGTAAGACCAGAGATAAATAATAAAGTATTAGAAAATCATGCATTTGAAATAGTTGAATTTAAGAAAGCTTATGTATTTGGCGAACCAGTTCAATATGTTCAAAAAGGCGAAAAAGATAATGAAGTAATAAATCCTGAAATATCAGAACTTAATAAATTTATGGAAAGTGAAGATAAACCGAGTCGTGATAAAGAAATAGGAGAGTGGGATTATATATCTGGTACAGCTTATAGATGGGTAGATATTGATAATGAGGCAGATTTAGAAGATGAAGATGCTCCATTTGAGATAAGGACATTAGATCCAAGAAGAACTTTTGTAGTATACAATTCTGGAGTTAGAGGAGAGCAATTATTTAGCGGATATATTAATTATTTTAGTGAGAATATCCAATTAGAAAATGGAGAAACACAGTTTAGTAAATATAGAATTATAACTATTTATACAGAAGATGCAGAATATCAATATAAAGAAAGTTTTGGTAATACTGAAAATGTGCAAAATCTTGAAATAATGCAGTTTGATGTTCCTAGTGGTATAGGAAATGAAACGGTAAAGAGTGACAGTTATCCAATAGAAATTAAAGGGCATAGAATTATAGAATATCCATTAAATCAAGCAAGATTAGGATTAATAGAATTATGTATGTCTGCATTAAATGCTATAAACCAAGTTAAATCAGACGATTTGGACGGTATAGACCAATTTATACAAAGTTTGTTAGTATTCATAAATCAAGAAATAGATGTAGATAAATTTAAACAATTAGTACAAGCTGGAGCAGTAGAAGTATCATCTAATGACCCTTCAAAACCAGCAGATGTAAAACTTTTAATAAACCAATTAGTACATAGTGAAACAAAAATTGTAACAGATGACTTATATAATAATGTGTTGACAATATGTGGGATACCAAGATTAAATCATAAAGCATCTGGCGGAGATACAGGACAAGCTAGACTTTTAGGTGAAGGTTGGACAATGGCAGATGAAAGAGCAAAACAAGATGAGCTTTCATTTAAAAAATCAGAAAGACAATTTTTAAAATTGGTTTTAAAAATTTGTAAATATAAAGGCAAATTACAAAATTTAAAAAATAGTGATATTGATATTAAGCCAAGTAGAAATAAATCAGACAATTTACTTGTAAAAACACAAGGCTTAATGAATATGAAACAATCGCAAGTACCACCTGAAATAGCATTTACAATTTGTGGACTATTTTCAGATCCAAATGATGTATATGCTAAAGCGAAAGTATATTATGGTGATAATTTCTGGAAAACTGAAAGTCCATTTGATAATTCTATACAGAATATGGACACAAGTGGACAGAAAGAAAACCAAAGTATAAATAATATCTCAGCTGACGAGGGCAAAAAGTCAGCCACACAAAACGAGGGAGAGGCTCGTAACAAAGCTAGTGTGAGAAAGGAAAAATGATGGACGAAGAATTAGGTTCAATTTTAGAAAATGCTGAGTTAAGTAACGAAGCAAAACAAGAGGCAATAAAAGCCTTAGTTGGAAAAAGTTTTGTTTCCAACGACCAATACAATAAAGCAAAGGCAAAACAAACAGAACAAGTTAATGCTTATAATGCTTTAAAAGCTGAGTTTGACACTTTCAAAGAAAGTAAAATGTCAGATGAGGAGAAACAAGCAGAAGTTTCAAGAAAAATGCAAGAACAATATCAAAAAGCAAATTTAACAATTAGCAAAATGTATGCAGAAAATACTTTTGCAAAAGCTGGATTCAAAGAAGATGATTACAAGGATATTCTTGATAACATTGTTAGTGAAAATACAGACAAAACAAAAGGATTAGCTGAAACAATATGTGCTAGTATGTTAAAACAAAAAGCTGATATTGAAAAAGCAATGAAAGATAAAATTATTAAAGGTCAAACACCACCACCTGCTGGAAATGATAATGATAAAGGCAGTGGAGATGAAATAGAAAATTTGAAAAAATTGTATCAAGAAGCCGTTGCAAAAAATGACTTTGTAAATATGGCTAAATATACAAGATTAGTGCAAGAAGCACAAATGAAACAAAAATAAAATATAGGAGGTAATGTAATAGGAACGAAGAAGAAACAGTACAATCATTTGGAGTATTAAACTACTCAGGTATGTTATTCAATAAGGGTAACGTAAGAACACCATTCTTATCAATGATAGGAGGTAAAACTGGATATACAAATTCAGTAGAGTTCGTATTAGGACAAGAATATGCAACAGAGGAAGGAGATATACCAAATATTTCTGAAAGTGGTTCATTAAAAGCACCAGATGCATCATACATCACAAGAAGCCAAAATTCTAATGTAACTCAAATCTTTATGGATAGTGTTGCAATTTCTTATGCAAAAATGTCTAATATGGGAACATTAGCAGGTGTTAATATTGCGGGACAAACTGCAAACCCACAAAACGAATTAGATTTCCAAATAGCTAATAAAATGGCTAAATTAGGAAGAAGTATTGAAAAAACATTCATGCAAGGTAAATATAACAAAGCAACAACAGATAAAGAAGTAAATAAAACAAGAGGTATGTATGAAGCTATAACAAAAAATGTTATAGAAGCTGGAGAAAAACCATTAAATATATGGTTATTAGAGCAAATTGTAAAGAAAATATCTGATGCCAACGGAGATACATCTAATTTATATGTATGGACAAACAATACAGGAATTAAACAATTACATGGTGATGCAGTTGAATTAGGTGTTCCTATGGGAGAAGCATTTAAAAATGAATATGGAATTAGAATACAAGATGTAGTATTACCTACTGCTACAGTACATATTGCAGAAGGTCAATTTATTACAGACGGAACAGCATTAGTACTTAATTTTGATGTAATTAGACCTATCGAACAACCAGTACCAGGTAAAGGTAACTTCTTCTTAGAACCATTATCAAAAACAGGTGCAGGAGAAAAATATCAATTATTTGGACAAATTGGTTTAGACTATGGTAATGAATTATATCATGGAAAAATTACTGGATTATCTACAGAATTTACTCCACCAAAAGGAAGAAAAGTAGTAACAGTATCAGAAGATACACCCTAGTCCAGCCACGAAAAAAGTAACCGTGGCTTTACCAGAGGGTGAAGTATTAGGGGTAGATGTAAGTACATTACAAGAAGTTGAAATAAATGATACTAAAGTTACTGGAACATCTAAGTATGTAGAGAGTTTTCCAAAATTTAGCAGAAATGCTAAAGGAAACTTCTTAGCAATAAAATGCGAAGAGGCTACAAAAGGCGATACTATTGAATGGGAACTTTCACAGGCTACCAAAAAAGGCTCTGGAACATTAGATGAAGATGGGATTTTAGTAGTTCAATTAACTTCTAATACACAAACCATCACATTTAAAAACGGTGAAACAAGTAAAAAGCTAGACTTAACAGGATTAACTTTAAGTCCAGCGGAATAAAGAAAGGAGACTAGGCTATGATAATCGAAGAAGAACAAATTAAAGAAATGCGTAGAGAGTTTATAGACGAACTACAAAATATTGATGATGATAGTTTAGATGAAACTTTTAAAACAAAGTTAAGACATGCTAAATATAGGTTTTTGAGCCTAGTCTATCCTTATGATAGAACAATAACAGAATTGCCTGATGATAGGGCAAGAGGTTGGCAAACCGAATGTGCAATAGAGCTATATAAGCTTGGAGATGATGATAATTATACATCATATTCTGAAAATGGTTTAAGTTGGTCTAAAGCTAAAGCTGGTCTTTCACAAGACTTATTAAATGAATTGCCACCAGCAAAGGCAGGTGTTCCAATATAGGAAAAAGAGTTGGAATAAAAAGATTTGGATAGCAAAAAAAATAGGAACGCAAGAAAATGACTATGGGACTGAAATTCCTATTTATGATAAGCCAATTGAATATATGATCAATGTTCAACCATTATCAAGTGAAGTAGATATTGCAGAATTTGGTGAAAATTCTAAACAAGTACAAAGAGCAGTTATTGAATATAAAAAATACTTTGGTAAGTTTAAGGAATTTGATGTAGCATATTTAGATGGTGTTACACCAGATGGAGAAGAAGTAAATGGTGAAAATGCTAATTATAGATTATATCCACCAAGAAATCAAAACAAAGTTATTATATTGTATTTTGAAAGACTAACAGCAAAGTAGGTGATATGTATGCAAATGAATTTGAATACTAAACATACGATAAGGTTATCTCTTTCAAGTATAAATGAATATAAACAAATGTTAGAAGATTATAAGAAAAAATTACCACAAGTTGCAGAGAATATTGTAAGGAGAGTATCAGAAGTAGGATTACAAAATAATCATAAATCTACAGAATTATTACCAATAAAAAATGAAGGTAGTATGGTAAGTGGAGGAATACAGACTACTGATGAGATTGATACTTACAGAGAATTTGGAACAGGTATTGTGGGAAGTCAAAGCCCACATATTGCAGAATATCTAGCAGAGGTTGGTTGGATATATGATGTAAATGAACATGGTGAAAAAGGCTGGAGATATCCTAAAGGAGACGGTACTTATGGTTGGACTAAAGGTATTTCAGCAAGTAAGAAATTTTACAACGCTATGATACGAATGGAAGAAGAACTACCAAACATAGCAAAAGAAGAATTGAGCAAATAGAGATTGTTTGAGGTGGACAATTTTCGTGCCTTCCACACACCTTTAAAAGAGGTTAACAAGAGATGTAGGAAGATTTGGCACTCCTACCAAACAATTTAATAAAGAATAATAAGGGGGATTTGATATGGCAATGCCAGATGTATATGACCAAATATTTCAATATGCAAAAAAATACATAAAAGAAAAATCAAAGTATTCTCCCAAAATACTTAAAGATACACCGCCAGACAAAATACTTTCATCAAACCAATTAATTATTATTAGAGAAATTAGAGATGATTTATACGATGAAAATTTAGACAAAACTGACCAAAGATTTAATATAGGATACGAAATAGAAATATATACAATAAACAAAGAACAAGTTGCAAAACAAGAAATTGCAAATGAATTGGTTAATTTAATAAATGATGTTTTTGATATTCATTATGGATTAAGAAGAACATTTAATAAACAAATACCAAATTCAGATGCAGATGTATATCGTCATGATATGCGATATGAAGGTAAGATTGATGAAAATAAAATAATTTATAGGAGGTAATGTAATAGGGAAGATAATGTAGTAGCAATCAATGATCAAGGTACAAAATTGTACTATAAAGGAGAAACTAAATATGAACATTTAGTAAATATTAAAAATGTTCCAGCAAGTGGTGCAGAAGGTGGAACTATCGAAGTAACGGAGTTAGATAGTCCTGTAAAACAATACATAGATGATAGAAAGGATACTCCAGCACAAGACTTCACATATAACAGAACAGATAAAAAATATGAAGCAGTAAAGAAAGTTTGTGATGGTAAACCACATGAATTTTTAGTAGTATTTCAAGATGGGACAGGAACATATATTAAAGGAACAGCACAAACTTGGAAAAACGAATTTAGTGCAGGTTCGGCACAAGAAGCAACATTACATATAGTTGCAACTGAAATTGTTGATAAAACATCAGAAGAAGTTTCACCAATGATACAAGGTGAATAATAAAAATAAATGATGGAGGAGTTAGATTGATTATGAGTAAATTAATGGAAATTGAAGTAAAAGGAAAAACATATTTGTTAGGTTATCCAACAAGAAAAGACGCAATTAGAGCAGAAAATGCTGGCTTAGATGTAACAAATATAAAAATATTAAGTATGACAGAAGTGTTATTTTATTCTGGACTACTTGCTAAACAACCTGCAACTAGTAGGGAAAAAGCAAATGAAATAATGGAAAACTATTTGGCAGAAGGTGGAGACCTAGAAGAAATAACAAAATTCTTAACTGAACAATATGTGGCTTTTACAAAATCCCCAGATGGAATGAAGAAAAAGAAAGC
>CANPZM010000030.1 GCA_947589065.1 uncultured Clostridia bacterium | reverse complement strand
TCCCAGAGTTAACAACAGATAGAAATGGAGAAGTAACATCAATGGGATTAGCATATGGAAGATATGTAATAATAGAAATATCAAATGCAAGAGATGTCCAAGTAGAAGGAGAAGTAATAACAGGATTAGAATTAGCAAGACCATTCTTCATAGATGTAAGAACAAACAGTGATACACCATTAGAAGAAAGAGTAATAACAGACCCACATATGACAGCATTTATACAAGTACAAAAAAGAGATACAAGAACAGGACAAATAGTAAAAAAAGCAGGAGCAAAATATTTAATAAATAAAATAACAACAAGTAATAAGGAAATAGATGGAGAAGTATTAACAAGAACACCAGTAGAACAAACATTATCATATCCAAATGAAGAAACAGTAGGAACAGTAGATAATCCATATACAACATCAGAAGAAGGAATATTTATAACACCATTATATTTAGATGTAGGATTATATGAATTAATAGAAATAAAAGCCCCAGAAGAATATGTATTATCAGGATATGAAGGATATACAGAAAATGGAGAATATAAAGATGGATACTTGTATGGAAGTCAAAAAATCCAAAAAGTACAAGATGTAGTAAAATTCAAAATAGCAACAACAGCAGTATATGAAGAAGATCCAAAACTAGCATCACCAGGATATAATGGTGGAAACAAAAACGGAAATAAAATAATAGTAGATCAATACAATAGTCCTCAAATGGGAAGCTTAACATTAACAAAAATAGGAGAATTCTTAAAAGATGCAGTAGAAAAAAATGAAATACAAGAATTCCAATATGAAGAAAGAGGAGTACAAGGAGCAGAATTTAGTGTATATGCAGCAGAAGACATATATACAAATGACAATCAAACAGATGAATACGGAAATAGAACAAAATACTATAGTAAAGACCAAAAAGTAATGGACATAACAACAAATGCACAAGGAAAAGCATATGCAGATAACTTACCATTAGGAAGATATTACATAAAAGAAAATCAAGCAACATATGGATTTGTACTAAATAAAGAAATAAAAGATTTCACAATAAGTATAGACAATTTAGACTTAGAAAAATTAGTAGAAGGCGAAATACAAAAGACACCAGTAATATATGAAGCAACAGAAAAAATAGAAAATTGGAGTAAACAAACAGTACAAACATATAAGAATGAAAGACAAAAGGTCGAAATAACAATTGTAAAAGCAGACAAGGAACATCCAGAAACAAGGCTAGAAGGAGCTGTATTTAGACTATACGCTGGAGAAGATATTTTAGACTCAAAAGGTGAAATAGTAGTAGTAAGAGATAGTGCTGTAGGAGAAGTAGTAACAGGCAGTGATGGAACAGGAATATTTACAGCTGATGTACCTTATGGACACTATTATATAAAGGAAATACAAGCACCAAAAGGATATGCAACAAATAGAGAAGACATAGTAGAAATAAATCCTCAGTACTTAGGACAAGAAGTTGAAAAAGTTGAAGTTGGAGGAGAAATAAGAAATCAAATAATAAAGGTAGAAATACTAAAATTTGATGATGAAACTAAAGAAAGTTTAATTGGAACAAAATTCAAAGTAAGAGATGAAGATGGACAAGAAGTTGGAGAATTTGAAGTAACAGAAGATGAAAACATATTAATAAAAGGATTAGAAATCAATAAAAACTATTATATTGATGAAAGTCAAGCTAGAGCAAACTATGTAAACGATATGATAATTCATGATGAAACAAATGAAGATGAAATAAAAGAAAAAAGCAAGACAACAGAAGGAAATATAAGAATTAGAATAGAAGACAGAGAAGGAATACAGAGAGTAACATTATATAATTTACCAAAAGTAGGAATCTTGAAAATAGGAAAAGTCGGAGAAGTTTTATCAGGAGTAGAAACAGACGAAAATGGTAAAAAGACATTTCAATATGAAGAACAATACATAGACACAGCAAAATTTGAAATATATGCAAAAGAAGATATAATACATCCAGATGGAAAAACAGGAATAATTATTAATGCAGGAACAAAGGTAGCAGAAGGTCAAACAGAAAATGGTATTTTAACAATAACACATTATAGTGAAGAATTAATAAATACTATACCAGAGAAAGTACAAAAGATATTAAATAGGGGATTACCATTTGGAAAATATGAACTAGTTGAAGTAGAATCGCCAAAAGGATATTGGCTTGATTTAACTAATAACAAAACAGTAACAGAAGTAAAAGAAGGCGATGATGATAAGACAGAAGTTGATACAACAGAAATTAATATAAAAAATAAGAGACAATCAACTAATATAGGAGAAGCACAACCAAAATTAACAATTGAGAAAAAGGCAGATAAAAAAATCTATAAAGTTGGAGATGAAGCAGTATATAAAATTGTAGTTAGAAATGATGGTGGAACATCTATAAAAGACATTGAAATTAAAGAAACAGTATTAAATGGAAAATTTGATACAATAGAGGAAACAGAAATAAAAGCAGAAAATAAAGACCCTCAAACTGTTTACATAGAAAGATTAAAGCCAGGTCAAGAAATAACATTAACATATAGATGCATAATAATGGAAAACATGGTTGGAAAATTAGAAAATAAAGTAATTGGAAAAGGAACACCAGTAGTACCAGAAGATCCAAACAACCCAGATGGACCAGAAAAAGAATTACCACCAGTAGAAGAAACAGGAAAAGATAAAATAACTGTACCAGATCCAAACAATCCAGATGAACCAGGAATAATGGTTGTAAAAAAAGCAGAAAAATCTAGATATGCTCCAGGAGAATTAGCAAAATATAATATTGAAATAACAAATGTTGGTGGAACAGTATTAAAAGACATAAAAGTAGAAGAAGATTTACCTGATGGCAAATATCAAGAACATGAAGGAGTAGAAATTAAAGATAATATTGCAGTAATAGATGAACTAAAAGTTGGAGAGACAATTACTTTAATTTATGAATATAAGATTCCAACTACAATAACTCCAGGTTCTACAATAAAAAATAAAGTAAAAGTTACAGGAAAAGGAATAGTACCAGATCCAGACAATCCAGATGGTCCTGGTAAAGAAGTAGAAACATCTGATGAAGATGAAGAGACAGTAATAATAGAAGAAAAAGAATTAAATAACAATTTAGGATTGAATAAAAAAGATGAAGAAACAGGTGAAGCAATACAAGGAGCAATATTTGGTTTATATTCTGGAGAAGATATAAAAGTTGGAGACGAAGTTGTTTTAAAGAAGGATGAATTGATAGAAAAGGCAACAACTGATGGAAATGGTATTGCAAGATTTGGAGCAGACTTACCATTAGGAAGATATTATATTCAAGAAATAGAACCAGCAAAAGGATATGTTTATGATGATAAAATAATAGTAGTTGACCCAGAAGACATAGATATGACAGAAAGAGAATACAAAGTAAAAGTAGATATGACCAATAAGCAAAGTGAAATAAAAGTATTAAAATTAGAAGAAATAATACGTGAAGAAGATAATGAACAAAAAGATTCAGCAGATGAAAAAACAGAAAAAATAGAAGAAAATGAAAACAAAAAGGTCGTAATAAAAGGAGCACAACTACAGATACTAGATGGAGATACTAAGGAAGTATTAAGAGAATGGACAACAGATTTAGAACCAACAGTAATAAAGAAACTAGAAGTAGAAAAAACATATATATTGCATGAAAAAGAGCCTGCACCAGGATATATAACATCAAAAGATATAACATTTAGTTTAACTAAAGAAGGAAAACTAGTAACAGAAGAAGAAAACAAATTAGAAGAAACAGAAGACACATTAGTAATGAAAGATGATGTAACCAAAGTAAGAATACATTTCCAAGATGAAGAAACACATAAACAATTACCAGGAGGAAAAGTACAAATTAAAGATAAAGACGGAAATGTAGTAGCGGAATTTGAGACAGGAGAAGAAAGCTACTATATAGAAAAATTACCAGTAGGAGAATACACATTAGTAACAACAGATGCTCCAGAAGGATATGACAGTGCAGAAGAAGTAATATTAATAGTAGAAGACAAAAATGGAGTACAAGAGGCAACAATACTAGTAAAAAGAAAACCATTTGATTTATCAGTAGAGAAGTTTATATCAAAGATAACAGTAAATGGAAAAGTAGTATCAAAAGGAAAGAAAGGTTCATTACAGAAAATAGAAGTACATAGAAGAAAATTAAAGACAACGAAGGTAATAATAGAATATACAATAAGAATAAAGAATACAGGAGAAATAGATGGAACAATAGGAAAGATAACAGATACATTACCAAAAGGATTAGAGTTCATAAAATCAGAAAACAAATCATACTGGAAAGTAAAAGGAAGAACAATAACAACAGACTACTTCAAAGAAAAAGAAATAAAAGCAGGACAAACAGTAGATTTGAAGATAAAAGTAAGATGGACAAATAAAGCATTAGGAATACTAGAAAACAAAGTAACAATAGAAAATGCAGGAAACAAATATGGATTTGAAGATATAAATGGAGATAATGATAACGGAATAGCACAAATAATGATAACAATAGCAACAGGAACAGAAGACTATGTATTATTGGCATTAGGAGCATTAGTTACATTAACATTAGCTGTTATATTGGTAAAAAAACAAAAGAAAATAAATTCATAATATAACTTAAAGAGGTAGAAAAATAAATGTTCTACTTCTTTTTATATAATAGGAAAGTTCTCTGAACTTCCTATTATATAAAGCATTCCACAAAAAAATTGTTATACAATTTTTCGCGGACGAACAAAGACGCGGACTTTAAAATGTCATAAACAGCGAAAATGTTAATAATGTCCGCTTTTGTTCCTTTTTAAAAATATGTATTATTCATTTTTAAAAAAAGAAAATACGTTAAAGAAAAAACTATAAAAACTGCAATTTATCAATAATGAAAAAATAAAAAAATTTATATTAATGTAATATTAATGTATTGGATTTTAATATTTATATATGATATCATATTAAAAAATATTAAAATATTTAGGGGTTATAATGGAAAAAGATATAGGTCAAAAGGACGATACTGAGTCATTAGCTTTAACTGAATATAAGAAAAATAACTTTTTTAAAAGACTATTAGATTTTTTCAATAAAAATAAACTTAAGAAATTTGATTATACAGAGCATAAAGATACTGCTGTTTTTCCTTTTGGTCAAGTTTTAATTGAATATGATGGAAAAAAAATTGATTATCATAAAGTACAAAAGAATAAAAGCATTACTGATTTAAGTAATGAGGAATTATCTTATATAAAAAAGTTAAGAAAAATTGATTCAAGATATATATATAATGCTGAAGACATTCGTAGAATAGTTGCACATAATCCTAATATTGATGAACATGGAGATTATGTGGAAATACTTTCATTAGTTGAAAAAATTATTCCTAAAGGATGTGATAGAAACTTTTATAGAAATATAAAAGATTTAAAAATTCAATTAGATATGGAAGATACTTTAGAAAATACTAAAAGAGATAAAACACTAGTTGCAGGTGCATATGATATAAAAGAAAATGAAATTATAATACCAAAAGAATTTATAGAATTAATTTTTAATGGAAGTACATCCAATAAGGATTTTTCTACAAAGATAAAATTAGTATTATTGCATGAATTATTTCACATGGCAAGCTCAGAATATGATAAGGAAAAAGATATTGTAAATTGCGGATTTTATGTATATCCTACTAGAAATATGGAACAACAAAATGTTGGACTAACAGAAGGAATGACGGAAATGTGTGTTAGCCTAATAACAGGAGTATCTAATTCAAATAATTCTACTTATTCAGTTGGTGAATTATTTTGCAAGCAATTATGTTTACTTGTTGGATTAGATACAATGCTAGAATCATATTTTAATAATTTAGGAATAGAAAATATTAAAAAAAAGTTGACTGAAATATGTGGAAACATGCATGACGCAAGTACACTTCTAACGAGAATAGATTTTGATTACTATTTACGAGAAATAGATTCAGAGCAAACAATTTTAGCTGCTGCACAAAGACAATTGATAAATTATTTTAAAGAAAGAACAAAGGATATACATTTAAAAGGACTATCAGAAAAGGCAATAAAAAGCTATGTGTTAGAATATGAAAATTCGCTAGTTACTCCTCAAGTAATTGAAAATCTAAAGAAAAATCCAAAGCACTATTTAGGAATTTCTGAAAGTATAGATGAATTTAAAAAAGTTAAAGAAAATATTTTTAGAAATATAGGAAAAGAAGAACCTACACAAGAAAACCAATCTTGGCAATTAGAAAATTGGGGAATAGATAAGCAAAAATTGCAAGAACAATCTGTTCAATTAGCTCAAAAAGAAAATGAGGAAGAAAAAGAAAAAAAGACTGAACAAAGTACTAGTAGAATTTAAATATAGGAGGAAAATATAATGAAAAAAAAGCTATGCATAATCATTCCAATAGTTATTGTGGTAATAACTGCTGGAGTTTTAATTACCCTAAAAATTAAAGAATTGAATAAAATTAACGAGATATATGGTTTAATTATAAATGTTGACAATAATACTATTCAAGTAAAATCTGGTGAAAATATTTATAATTTCAATATAACTAATACTACAAAACCAGAAACAAACTTAATTGCAAATGACATCGCTAAAATTACTTATAAAGGAAAATTAGAAGATAATAAAGAGGCAATTAAAGTATCAAGTATTCAAGAACTTATTACAGATAATTTTGATATAAGCACTGTAAAGACGGATAAATTAGTGGAGGAAGATGACACCAATTATATTACTGGAAAGGTAATTGATATTACTGACAATACTATAACAATTAAGGCTAATATGGACGGAAATGAATACTGTTTTAACACACAAAATACTCAAAAAGATAATGAAATAGTAAATGACGATATAGTAAAAATAGTGCACAAAGGAACAGTTAAAGAACATGAAAACGAAGAAACAAATGACGCTATTTCTATTCATAAATTAAATAATGAAGATCAAAAAGCCCAAGAACAAAATACGATTATGGGAATCGTAAAAGAAGCTAGAAATAATGTTTTAGTTATAGAAGCGGATGAAAAACTTTATGCATTTTTTATTGGAGATACCGAAAAAGAAGTAGTTGTATCTGGAGAAATTGTACGTATAACATTTAAAGGAAAATTAAGTGAAAATTCTGTAATTACAGCAATTGAATATAAAAAGCAATAAGAATTTGAATAAAAATTCATTACTATATTTAATATCATTTAGATAAAAATAAAAGGAGCCAACGACATGGTTGCAAATTTAAATGGCTATGAAAATACTCCAAAAGAAGAAAGACCCATTTTAACTGAAGAAGAACTAAATAATTATATTTCTATTACACAAAACTCTTATTCTGAAAGTATAATTCTTTATGCAATGGCAGAACTTATAAGAAAAGATAATTTTGATTATGAACAATATTATGAGCAATTTAATATTAATTCAAAAGAGCAATTTTTTGAATTATTATCACAAGAAATGGGAATGGATATTCTTGAAACAAATTCTGAAGACCTTTTAGAAGAAGTCCCAAAAGAAATGACACCAGAAATAAAAAGAATAATCGATTCAATAACAGATAATGTCCAAGACCTAGAACAATTAGCAGAATCATTTACTGAACAAATAAATATAGAAGAATTAGATGATTTATATAATAGAAAATTAATGGAAATTGCTACAGAAGTAAGCAAATATAACTTGAGTCAAATTTCTCCAGAATTATACGCTAGAGTCCGTTTCTTAAAATATATAAATTTTCAAAATACAGGTGCTAAATTAGATTTTAATTACATTAAAGAAAACTCAAATATGGGACGTGAAACTCGCATATGTTCTGAAAATTTGAGAGGAACAGAGTTAATTTCCTTTGATTCAGAATTATACCGCGACGAAAATGAATACAGCTCATATCAACTAAAACCAGAAAATTTTGATATATCACAATATCAAACCATAATTGAATCTTTTAACAGACCAAATATAAAGATAGAACCAGAAATTGCAGACTTTTTAATAGACCAAAAATTACAAGAAAATAATCAATGGCTTCTTGATTTTTCTTTTGAAAATTTAGATAAGAACCTTCTTTTAGCTAAAGCAATTTGGGAGAAAATGACACCAGAAGTGCAGTTAAAAAATCAAGAAAAATTTAAAAAATTTGCCCAATTTTGTAAGGAAAAAGATCAAACAATATTCTTAATAAGACTATTTAGTTCAACACATCCAGAAATTTTAGAAAATATGCTAGATGACATACTTAGTCTCTATAGAGGCCAAAATGGGAATTTAAATTCCGAATTTTATGATGAAGCTTTTCCATATATGAGTGATGATTATAAAGAAGGATATTATGAACAGCATAAAAATGATAGCATAGAAAGTAGAATTCGAATTCTAAAACATACAAATGATGAATATGTGAATAGTAAATTTATAGAACTATTTGATAAGTATGCAGAAGAAAAAAAACAAAAATTTAATGGTATACATGATAATATATTTGAAATTGGAAATATATTTTATGACTTTACTTCACATGAATTTGATGATTCAGTAATAAAGCATGTATTAGATTTCACAGAGAGATATGTTCAACAAGACAAAGCAAACTATGAACCTACATTAGATAAGATATTTGGAAACTTAAACCCTAAGAATCAAGTGAATTATTATAAAGATTTTATACAACTTGGTTTAAGAAATAATATTTCTCCTGAAGTTGTTGAAAAATTTTTTGATAAAATGCCATTTGGAATAAGAAAAGAACATTTTTCTGAAATGCTAGAATATGCTCAAAGTGTTTCCACACAAATTGCTCACTACATAAGAGGTGACGGATATATAAACATGCTTTATGACATGGGTAGGTATTCACCTGATGAGCAACAAAAATTTATTGAACAGAATGCTGAAGAAATATTATTATCTCTTAGAACAAAGTATGAAAATTCAGAATTTGTTTATCAAGATTCTTTATCTCAAGAAGATAGAAAAAAATTTGATAAAGATTATCCTGCAGAGTACATACAAGTTCTTTTAGATATGGACGCCAGAGGGGATTTAAATTATGAAAATGTAAATGTTATTATAGATAATATACCAAGACTTGGTAAAGATATAATTAATAGATTATATAAATCAAATTCAGATATGATAAGAGCTAATGCTAGCCAGCTAATTTCGGCAGTAGCTAGTTTACCAAAAGAAGATGCTATTTTAACAATAGAAGATACTGAAAGAATTTTTTCTAAAAGTACAATACCAGATTTTTTTAAAATATATAAATTTTATGAAAATGTAGTAGAAAGAAGAAAACATCTTTTAAGTAGTGCATTAAAAGGTAATGGACAATATTCACCAGAACTTCAACAGGCAGAAACTGAAAGAGAAGGAAAAAAAATTATATTTTCAGATTTATTAAATATTTCATTAAAATCTAATAATAAATCGTTAAAAAATTTTTTAGATGTACTAGAAAATGGAAATGAAACTTATATAAAGTTTTTAAAAAATGATAGAAACTTAGATACTTTGACTAAAGAAGAAAAAGAAACTCTTAAAAAATATGCAGATACATTATATGCAATTTATGATGAAACAGATGCGTCTAGAATAGATAAAAGAGTTTCAGGACAAAAAATTATAAGTACAAAAGACTATATAAAAACAATAGATGATATGGCAAAAAGATATGTGGGAGATGCTTTCCCAACAAAACTATCTGACACTATGATAGATTTTGTAGTAGGTAGAATGGATGAACTTGTTGGCGGAAAAAGAACAATTGAAGATTTTAAAAAATATATGGAAGAATGCAACCAAAAATCTAATGAACGCCATGCACAACTCGAAAAAGTTAAATTAGAACTAGAACCAGGAGATTTAATTAAAGGAGTTAAAAATGCAACAGAATATTTGCAGAGTTTATTTTCAAGTGGAATTAGAGCAGGGGAATTTTTAGGAACAAGTGAACATACAGATGCAACACCTTTAGACTCAGATCATTCATTGATATTGCCATCAACTGCGGGAACTACATTATCAGATACTATAAGCCATACTACATCTAGCTCATATGGAAGTTTCTTTTTAGTAATAAAAAAAGATAAAAATAAGATCCAATATACAAGAGATAATCCAGAATATACATTTAATGATGAAGAATCACCTAAATATGAAAGTAGACTTGGAAGTAATATTAAGAAACAACCTGAATCTATACAAAGAGAAGCGATAAAAACTAGAATAAGTAATAGAATTAATGGAACATATAATGAACCAAAATTAGAAGCTTTTTCTAGTAGGGGAAAATATAATGACCATTATGGTATAAGAACTGGTATGTCTATTACAGATGTAGACTATATAGTTGTAGAAAGATATGATAAACGTATTGGTTATGAGCTTGCTATGAATGGCACATTTATTCCTGTAGTAGATAGACAAACTGGAGAAGTAATTTTTGGAATGGATGACTATAAAATGATAAGAGAACAAATGCAAGGATTATCATTTTTTGGTGCCCAAAAATTTGAAGTTGACCAATCTGCATATACTGATAAAGTAGAAGAAAAAGTAAGAGAATTATTTCCAGACGGAAGTACTGAATCTATTGGACAAGCTGATGCAACTATAAAAAGAGATGCAATAGAAAGACAAGTTCGTCAAGTAGTTTTAGATGAACTAAGTTTAGGTTTCGAAACTGAAATGACTGGAGATATGACTCCACGGATCTATAGAATTTATTGATACCGGCTCAACAGGACGTGGTACCAATTTACCAGGAACTGGAGACTTCGATTTTTCAGTGAAATTAGATAGAGATATTTTAGAAAATCCCGAGGTTTTAGACAAAGTAAAAAATAATTTACGAAAGGTGTTAGGAGTAAAATCAGACGATAAAGAAAGCAAGTTAGAAGAAGCTAATGGCAATTTCAGATATAAAAAGGTTAAAATAGATGGTGTAGATGTGCCACTTGATATAGATGTTTCTTTTATGCCAAAGAGTGAAGAGGTACAATACTCTACCGATATGGCTATAAAAGATAGATTAAATGGTATAAAAGAGAATGATCCAGAAGGCTATAAAAGAGTAATTGCAAATATTGTTTTGGCAAAGGAAATGTTGAAAAAAGAAGGAATTTATAAAAAACGTACATCTGAAGGAGCAACTATGTATGGCGGATTTGGAGGTTCTGGAGTCGAAAACTGGATTTTACAAAATGGGGGCTCTTTTGTAAAAGCAATGCAAACTTTTTTAGAAGCTGCAGATAGAGCTAAATCATTTGAAGAATTTGAAGAAATTTATCCTATTTTTGATTTCGGACAAAACCATATGTCAAGGGGATATTCACATGATAGTTTTGTAAGAGGAATTTCATCTTCTGGATATTCTAAAATGCAAGAAACATTTAGGACATTTTTAAAGGAATTACAACCAGAAAGAGACGTGTCTAAGGAACAAGAAGAAATTAAACAAGAGGCAGAGCCTCAACCTCAAACAGTATTACAAGGAAATGAAACACAACAACGAGAATCAACTGTATCTATGTCTAAACTTGGTAAAAATGCTATGAATCAAAAAATAAGAACTAGTGAATTTAGAGAAGCCGCTAAAAGTATGAATCAAGAATTACAAGTAGAAAATAATCAAGATTTAGAGGAGGAACAAATTATTTTATGATAAGTCAAAAATATAAAGATGCTTATAAAGAAGTTTTAGAAATAATTAAATATCTTCCAGAAAACGAATTATCGAGAATTCCAAAAGAAAAGATAGAATACTTTCGTAGAAATCAAAATGAAAATCATGTTTTTAATTTTGATGGTTCAATAGCTTTGGAAGAACAAAATATTTCAAGAGAAGCTAATGCAATAATTTTAAATTTAATAAATGACTATTTTTTTAATGACGAAAAGAGAGAAAAACTTGCACAATTGTTAAAATCAAATGAAAATGAATATCAAGAAGAATTAAGAGAAAAATATCAATATGATCATATATTTCAAAACAAAGCTAATGAGTTGAAAAATGACAATGAAGATATTAACAATGAAAATAAAACAGAAATGATTAAATATGAAAAGAAGAATTTTTTTGAAAAAATATTTGAAAAAATTAAACAGTTTTTTAGCAAAAGTAATAAATAATTTTTTAAAATTCTTATGTATTGAATACAAATGAGAAAACTGTAATTCACAATAAGTATAAAAAAACCTTTTTTGGAAATACTTAGTTTAAGTAATTTCAAAGGAGGTTTTTTATTTCGATGCACAAGGTAGAAATTTGTGGTGTAAATACTAGCAAATTGCCTATATTGTCAAATGAAGAAAAAAAAGAACTATTAGAAAAAATAAAAAATGGAGATAAAGAAGCAAGAGATAAATTTATTAATGGAAATTTAAGATTAGTCCTAAGTGTTGTTCAGAGATTTGCTGGTAGAAATGAAAATGCAGATGATTTGTTTCAAATAGGTTGTATTGGATTAATAAAAGCAATTGATAATTTTGATCCAAGTTTAAATGTTCAATTTTCAACATATGGTGTTCCAATGATAATACGGAGAAATAAGGAGATACTTAAGAGATAATAATATAGTTAGAGTCAGTAGGTCAATTAGAGATTTAGCATATAAAACTATGCAGGCAAGAGAAAAATTAACTAAGGAAACAGGAAAAGAACCATCTATTGAAGAGATAGCAAAAGATTTAAAAGTAGAACCAGAAGAAATAGCATTTAGTTTAGATGCTATCCAAGATCCAGTTTCACTTCAAGAACCTGTTTACAATGATGGTTCTGACAGTATTTATGTATTAGATCAAGTAAAAGATGCTAAGAATACTGATGAATTATGGGCAGAAAATATTACTATTTTAGAAGCTATGAAAAAGTTAAATTATAAGGAAAAAATGATTATAGATAAAAGGTTTTTTGATGGGAGAACTCAAATGGAAGTGGCAGAAGAGATTGGAATATCTCAGGCTCAAGTTTCAAGATTAGAGAAAAGTGCTATAGAAAGAATTAAGAGAATATGGAAGTAGTTTAAATTTCTACAAGTATGATGTCATCACCAATGCAACGAATATTTGACCATGGAATAACTATTTCATTTTCACCAGAAAATAAGTTAAATATTTTTGCATTACCTGGTACTACAATGGATGTTATTGTACCTGTTCCAAGTTCAGCATTTACATCTTGTACAAACCCTAGTCTTTTAGCATTAGTGATATTTATTACTTCTTTATGCTTGAAATCTAAACCTTTATTAGCCATACTGATATACCTCCTTTTATTTATAATATATGTGAATTTAGAAAATAGGTGATAAAAATTAAAATTTCATGGATAAAAGCAGAAAATGATTATAAAAATTTTTTAATTCCCCAAAGACTAGGATTTAATGTTATTGGCATTAACAATTATGAGGATGTAGACAATCATATTAGAGAGCTAATTAATAAAGAGTATGATACGATTGTTATATCTAATGAACTTGCAGGATTTTCAGAAGATATCATAAAAAAATATTCTAAGGATAAGAACGTAAAAATTATAATTAATAAAAGTTGAAAGGGGTTTTAAATGAATCAAGAAAAACTTAAAAATATAATTATTCTAAGAGATATACCTTCCAATTTAGTTGATGAGGCAATAATTATTTTAAAAGATAATAATCAAGTTAATAAAAAAAGAATGGAGGATTATGCTAAAGATGAAGGAAAAAATATAATTAAAGAGTTTTTAAATGGACAAAAAAGCCCAAAAACTAATAACAAAAAGAAATTGTATTTTATTATTTCTTTTGCAGTAATAATTTTAATTCTAAATTTTGTTAGATTGCATATATTTTAAAAAAGAAGATGGACATGAATATATGTTTAAATTTATAATCCATCAATTATATAGAAAGGTGGATTTTGTATGAATCTAACAGATGAGGAAAAAATTCAAAAGGCAGAGGAGATATATTATAGAAGAAATGGCATAAATTATAAAGAGAAGAAAAAAGAAAAGAATCATGCTTTTAGAAATTTTTTTATTCTATTTTTGATTTTTTTTGCTGCTATAGGCTATCAAAATAGGGATTTTTTGATGTCACAAGAATTTCAAAAACAACTAAAGGAATTTTTAAATACAAAAATTGATGTAAATAAAATGTTTAGTACAGATAATGAAACCATTGAAAATAAAGTTATAGAACCAGTAGAAAAAGAACAGATGGTGGATAATACTGTTAGTGAAGTAATAATGCCATTTAATGGAACAATAACTTCAAAATTTGGTGCAAGATCTTCAAATGATGCCAGAGTTACAGCAAATCATACAGGAATTGATATTGCAGGAAACGTTGGAGACAAGATAGTTTCTGCTATTAATGGAAAAGTAGTTTTAGTTTCAGAAGAAGGTGATTTAGGAAAACATGTAAAAATAGAAAATGAAAAAATGGCAACTGTTTATGCTCATTGTAACAAAATATATGTAAAAGAAGGTGAAGAAATTAAGCAAAATCAAGAAATTGCTGAAATTGGAAGCACAGGAAATTCAACTGGTCCACATTTGCATTTTGAAGTAATTGTGGACAATAAAAATGTTGACCCTCTTACAGTGTTAGAAAAAAATAAATAAGGGAGAGATAGATGAGAATTAAGGTTGATTTAAAAATTTTTTTAATTATGTTTTTTTACATTTTTACTAGAAATATAGATATTTTTGTACTTACACTATTATTTATTTTTGTTCATGAATTGGGACATGTCCTTTCTGGATTGACAATTGGTTTAAAATTAAAAAAAGTAAATGTTAATTGTTTGGGATTTTCAATTGAATTCGAAAATTATGGAAGGCAAAGAAATATGAATAAAATTATAATTGATTTTGCAGGACCATTTGTTAATTTATTAGCTTTTACTATTGCATATGCTATTAATAAACCACTTATTGCTTACATAAATTTATGTATATTGATTGTTAATTTATTACCTATTTTTCCTCTTGATGGAGGTAGAATTTTAAAAAGTATTTTACTATGTAAAATTTCATACAAAGATACTATGAGATGGATTGAAATAATTTCAAAAGATACATTAATTGTAATAACTTTTTTATCTAGCTTTTTAATTTTATATTTTAAGAATATAGCCTTTTTCTTATTAATACTATATTTATGGTCTCTAATTTTTAAGGAACACCGCAGAAACAAAATTATACAAAAAGTTTTTAAAACTATTGATAATAATACTTAGTTGCAAAAAAATGATAAAAATGATATAAAAAAAGCATAAATCAGTATTTAATAATTTAATACTGATTATTATAATTCTTAATCTTTAGGAGGCTGAAATGATTAAGGTAAATGAAAATTTTTTAGAATTACAAGATAGTTATTTATTTGCAACTATTGCTAGGAAAGTTTCTGAATTTTCAAAAGAAAATCCAGAAGCAAAAATTATTAAATTAGGAATAGGAGATGTAACAAGACCTATACCAGAAGCAGTTTTAAAAGCAATGCACAAGGCTGTTGATGAGATGGGGACAAAAGAAAACTTTATGGGCTATGGACCTGAACAAGGATATGACTTTTTAAGAGAAAAAATTAGAGAATTCGATTATAAGTCAAGAGGTGTTGATATAGATGTAGATGAAATATTTATATCAGATGGAGCAAAATGTGATTGTGGAAATATAGTTGATATTTTTGCTCAGGATAATAAGGTAGCAATAACAGATCCTGTTTATCCAGTATATTTAGATACTAATGTAATGTCTGGAAGAAGTGGAAAATATGATGCGACTTCTGGAAAATATGAGAATATTGTATACATACCAGTAACATCAGAAAATAATTTTATTCCTGAATTTCCAAAAGAAAAAGTAGATATGATATATCTTTGTTATCCTAATAATCCAACAGGTACAACTTTAAGTAAGTTAGAATTAGAAAAATGGGTAGACTATGCAAAGAAAAATAAAGCAATAATTTTATTTGATGCAGCTTATGAGGCTTTTATTTCAGATGAAGATGTGCCACATACAATTTATGAAATTGATGGAGCAAAAGAAGTTGCAATTGAATTTAGAAGTTTTTCTAAAACAGCTGGTTTTACTGGATTGAGATGTGCTTTTATGGTTGTGCCAAAGGAACTAAATGGATATACAGATAATGGAGAAAAAATACAACTAAATAAATTATGGAATAGAAGACATTGTACTAAGTTTAATGGTGTTTCTTATGTTACTCAAAGAGGTGCTGAGGCTGTTTATTCAGATGAAGGTAGAAGAGAGGTAATGGAGAATATCAATTATTATAAAGAAAATGCTAGAATTATCAAGAATGGTTTAGAAGAAGCTGGATATACAGTTTATGGTGGTATTAATTCACCATACGTATGGCTTAAACTTCCTGAAGGTACTAAATCTTGGGACTTTTTTGATAAATTATTAAATAAGGCAAATGTTGTAGGAACTCCAGGTGTTGGATTTGGACCAAGTGGAGAAGGATATTTTAGATTAACAGGATTTGGAACCAAAGAAAATACAATTGAAGCTATTGAAAGAATAAAGAACATGATGGCATTGGAAAAATAAAATCAAATATGATATAGTATTTTAAATAAAAATGTATGGAGAAAAAAATGAGTTCAAAAGAGTGTTTTCATTTTACATATTTAAATAGAGCATATAGTATAGGCAAGAATGGATTAGTTTCTAGAGTTGAAGATAATTCAAAAGCTGTAAAAGATTCAGATCCGAAAATTTCTTTTTCAGATGGAAGGTATGCGGCTGCTGGATTGATTGCTAATTTTTATAGAGTTTATACAGATATAAAAACTGGTAAAAGGGATCCTTCGCGAACTGATCCAGATTTGGCTAGAAGAGTTATGGAATCTAAAAGTTTTGAAGATTTTTTAGGTGATGGAATGTACCTTATGTTTGATGGAACTGATATAGAAAATACAGGAGGAAATAGAGGACATATAAATCCATTTGATGCTGCTACAAGGGATAATATTGAACCAGATAAGTTGAAAGTTTGTATTTTAAAAAATGAGCAAACTGGAGAATTATCATATTCAAAATATGATTTCGCACAATATTTAATGTGTAATCTAACAGAAGATGATTATGCCAAAATGCCTAGTTCAATGATTGATGATTTAAAATTTTATAGAGAAAATCATGCTGATGAAATGAGTAGGTTTGAAAATTCAAAATACAGTGAGAGTTTTATGAAAATTGATGAATTTTGCCAGACTTTTAATAAAGAAATAGACGAAGATATCAGAAAACAAGAGGAAAAGAAATCACTTTCTATGAAAGACTTTGTTAAAAATGCTCTAACCAAAGGAGTTACTACAGAACAAATCAGGGAAGCGGATAGAAGGGAAGAAGTATTAAGCAACGGAAAAGAAACAATAGAGAAAGTTGAAAAATAAATTTACACTAATGCATTGGTAATGCATAACATAAAAATTGCGTTTATATAAATTTCTATAATATTTATATAAAATAAAAAATAAATATAAAAAAAATCAGGGCAATGGAAAAGCTTCCACTGCCTTGATTTTTTTGCTGAGAAATAGTATTCTCATTTTCTTACTACGTTACTTAAAAGAATCTACCAAGCAGATTGATTCTGCTGAACATTGATACTGCATTACTTGCGACAACGGACATTGTCTTAATGTTGATATCCAGTGACGGACCAACGGTGTCTTTTAATGGATCTCCAACAGTATCACCAACGACCGAGGCAACATGCTCAGGAGTGCCCTTTAACCCTTGAGATTCAACCAATTTCTTAGCATTATCCCAAGAACCACCAGCATTTCCACAGAACACTGCCAGACCAATTGATGATAATGTTGAACCGAGAATAACACCAGCAACACATAAAGGACCACCAACCAATCCAATTGCTACAGGAACAATAATTGATATGGTCGCGGGTCGTTTCATTTCAGATATTGAACCTTCTGTTGCTACACTAATACAATCTTGATAATAGGATTCATCAATATCTGCATCTTCATCATCAGAGAAATGAGCTTTTGAAAACTGTTCTCTAACTTTGTCAACCATTTGTCTTGCTGTTTTACCAACAGACTCGAGTAACATTCCCGAAAATCTGAAGGGAAGAGCAAAACCAACAATTAATCCTGCCAAAATCAAAGGATTAATGGCATCCATTGAAACTGGAACACCGGGTTGTGTGAATGTATACAGATATGTCATCATCAAGGAAATTGTTGTAAATGCAGCACTTCCGATAGCAATACCTTTACCAACAGCAGCTGTTGTATTACCTTCAGCATCCAATGCATCAGTTATAACCCTGACTGAGTCATCAAGATGTGCCATTTCGGCAATACCGCCAGCATTGTCACTGATTGGACCATATGTGTCAACAGATACAGTCATAGCAACGAATGCAAGCATACCAACTGCTCCCATTGAAACTCCAATTACGCCTGCAAAGAAAAAAGAAGCGACGATTGCAATTGCAAGAATAATAGAAATTGCAATAACAGAGTTCATAGCACCTGCCATACCAATAATGATTGTCAATGCAGAACCTTGCTTGGTCGCATTTCTAACCTCTTTAGTCGGCTTAAAATCATAGCTAGTATAAAACTCTGAAACAGCACCAATTGCAATACCACTTAATATACCTGACATTGATGCTAACCACAATGAGATTGAACCCCATCTAAATGGTAAATCACCAAAGTCTTCGCCAAAGAACAGGACAAGAGTAAGGACCAACCCAAATACGGCTGTTAATCCTGCTGCAAGCCATGTTGCAAAGTTGAGTGTTTTATGAGGACTATCACTTTCGCCTTTTTTGTTAAAAACATAAAAAAGGCTAATAATGCATGCTAACAGTCCAAACCCAACATAGGCGATAGGGTACACTATTAATTTTTTCATTACAGCTTCACTGAAAACTAAATCCATTGCATGGAAGCTACGGAATGTTTGCACAGTCAATGATATTGAACTTACAAATGTTCCAACAAAGCTTTCAAGCAAGTCGCTACCTAATCCAGCTGTATCACCAACGTTGTCACCAACGCAGTCAGCTATAACTGCCGGATTCCGCGGATCGTCTTCAGGAAGGTTGAGTTCAGTTTTGCCGACCAAATCAGCACCCATATCAGCAGCTTTTGTATAAATACCGCCACCGACACGAGCAAATAACGCTACGGTCGAACAACCTAATGCATAGGATGTGTAGATAGTTACAAATGGTACAATTTCTGATCCCCACCAGTTTGCAGTTAATTCAAACTGTGACATATCAAGTCCAAAAATAGCAAACAAGATGAGAGCTCCAAGTATACCAAAATTCATAACTGACAATCCCATTACTGAACCGCCTCTAAGAGCTACTTCAAGTGCTTTTCCAATTTTGCCAGTTTCTCGAGCAGTGTTGGTAACACGAACATTGGCATATGTGCTCATTTTCATGCCGAATATTCCGCCCATCCCACTCATTACAGCTCCAAGTGCAAATGCAAATGCTCCTTGAACAGAGTTTAGAAGAGCGATTATTACTATTAAGATCATAACGACCTTAATGAGTTTTTTGTATTCCAACCGCAAAAAAGTGTTAGCACCAAGCCGGATGTAACCAGCAATTTCTTTCATTTTGCCGGTACCTTCATCAATTGATTTCACATTTTTATAATTGTGAACTGATGAGAGTATACCAAGGACAACAATGAGAAATGTGAGCATAAGCAAAAAAATATTGATGTTCATCATATACCTCCAAAGATGTGCGTGATTTGCGAGTTACATATAGCAGAATATCTACCCTCCTTTCAATTTTAAGGAATTTTTTAATTCCCTTATAGTAAGAATTTTATGATAAATTAGCATTATAGCTAAGTATAATATATTATAACAGTTTTTTACAAAAAAGCAACAACTTATTATGTTTACTATACTTAAAAATGTAATAAAATTGTAACATAAGACTGAATTTTGGGAAAATTAGCGTATTAGAGCTTACGGAATTATGCGGGATGGAAGACTTGAAAAACCTGAAAATGTTGAAAATACTGAATTTGAGACTTGATTTTTAATATATTTTTTTTATTATTAAATTGTATAACTATAGATGTAAGGCTTATCGTTGGAAAATAATTATAAATTTGCATTGTCAAAATTTAAAAATTTTTCAACAAGATTATTGACTATGAAAGGAATGAAAAAATATGAGCTATACAAATAATAAAAAAGTAAAAGTACAAAAAATGAAACTGGTTATAGAAATACTGTTAGTAATATTTTTAGGAATAACGATGTTAGTTTTAGGAAATTTGGACAAAGTAAGACAAAATGAGATAGCAAGTTATTCAAATGCATTACAGGAGAGAATGATAGAACCTAGAAATTATAAGACAGTAACAAAGGTTTCAAGTAATAGTAAGAACACGTTAAACAAGGTTAATAGTGAAATACAACCAAGAATGAGAGATAGGGCTGTTTTATTGATAAATAAAATAAATTCAGATACAGGAGAACCTGTAGAAGGAGTAACATTTGATTTATCTTATTATGATTATGAAGCAGTGGCATCAATGTTGTCTGCATCTGAAATTCAAAATGGAATGGAATTAAATACTGAATCTAAAATGACTGATTATGAAGGAACTGCGTATTTTAGTTATTTAAAAGAAGATGTAGAATGCATGCTTGTTGAACGATTAAAAAATGGTTATATAAATAAAATAGATGAAATAAAATTTATAGTTCATTATAATGATGAAGAAGATAAATATGAAGTTAAAATAACAAGTGATAATTTTGATAACGTAGAAGTTGAAGGAAACCAGATTATTTTTAATATATATAATACACCTTCATTAAAAATATTTAAACATGATGAAGAAGGTAAACCTTTGGAAAATGCAAAATTTTCTATAACAGATATGTTTGGTGAAGCAGTATTAGATAAATATGGAGATGAAATAGGTGAAATAGAAGAAATTTATGGAGAAAAGATGAGAGTATTTACAACAGACAAAGATGGAATAATTTCACTTAACCTTTTACCAGGAAAATATAAAATAGTAGAAGTACAAACACCAGAAGGATATTATACACCACAGGATGAAAGAGAAAAAATAATAGAAATAAAGGAAGAAAAAGTTGGAGAACTTGAAGACTATTGTGTATATGAACCAAGAAGTCTAGATATATCTGGAATTAATAATGCAATAAATTTTGAAAAGGTAATACCACGAGATGAAATTATGACACGAGAAAAAGAAATTGTTTTAATGGCAGATATGGAAGAAGATTTAATAATAAATAGGAAATATACAACATCAGGAAAAGATATAAATATAAAATTAAGTGAAAATGCTGTTGTAGAGCCATTAGTAATTAAAGCTTCACTAGATGGATATATTGATAAAATATTAAAAATACCAGCAGAAGATAATAGCTATATTGAATTTACAAAAATAATGGAAACCGAAAATCAAAATTTGATTGTATTTGGAACTTTTTATGGAACTATACATATACCGAAAGATGAGACTGCAGGAGAAAAAGATATTATATTAGAAAGTTTAGAAGAAGAAAGTGATTTTGTTGTATCATATAATAATGAAGGCAAGATAAATTACGTAAAAAATATAACCTTTGATGATAACTTATATATTACAGACAATGGTGTATCTGAAAATTCCCCAAATGGTTATTTAGTACAGTATCGATTAAATGGAAATATGGATTCTATTACAATACCATCAGAAAAAACAGCAAATAAAAAAGAAATACGAGTTGATAACATAGAAGAATCTATAATAGTAAACTTTAATCAAAATGGAGAAGTAATAGATGCATTTTCTACAAATAAACAAAATAGTGTTGGTGATGAAATTACTATATTAGAAAATGGAATTATAGAAAAAAAAGACGGATATAGAGAGGATTTAATTTTTGACGAAACACAAACCAAAAGTGGAGAAAGGATAGAATTATACGATGTATCAAATGCAATTGTAAAATATGATAAACAAGGGAAGGTTGAATGGGTAAACAGCTACGAATCCTATAATGGAGAATATAGAAAAGTAGAAAAAGTATTTGATGGATATATTGCTTTAGGAGACGGAACTGAAGGTGCATATATTTCAAATAAGTATACATCGAATGGTAAAAGCATACGCTTATATCCTAATAAATATTATTTTTACTGTGTTATGAAAATCTCTAATGACGGAAAGACTGAATGGATACGAGAAATTGATATAAACGATATAGATAATATAAAAAATATATATAAATTAGAAAATGAATATATAATAACCGAATTTGGTGAACCTACATATCGAAGAACAAGAATTGCAATGGCCCACGATTATGATATGTATGCTAATTATACTTTAATAAGTAAATCAAAATATGAAATCATTAAACAAACAAAAGTGGATGTATTAAATAAAAAAGCAACTGGTGCTAATGTTGAGATAGATAAATTAGATTCAGTTA
>CANPZM010000029.1 GCA_947589065.1 uncultured Clostridia bacterium | reverse complement strand
GGAGAAAATGGATATAGCAGTATTGGAGCTGTTGTTGGAGCAACATATCCAAAACAATTAGAAGATTTAAGAAAATTAATGCCAAATACATTTTTCTTAATCCCTGGATATGGAGCTCAAGGAGGAAAAGCAGAAGATATTGCCTTAGGATTTGACGAAAACGGAATTGGCGGAATTGTTAATGCATCAAGAAGTCTAATGTGTGCATATAAATCAGAAAAATGGAAAAATGAATTTAAAGATGAAAAATATGCAAAAGCAACAAGAGCTGAAGCTATTAGGATGCGTGATGAGTTAAATTATGCAATTATGAAACATTAATACAAGAAAGGAATGAAAATAAAAATGAAGTTTCAAGAAAAAACGATTTTAGTTGAAAGAACACAATTAAAAGATGATATTTTTAGATTTAAAGTAAAAACAGAAAAAATTGCTAAAGAATCAAAACCAGGAAATTTTTTAGAAATAAAAGTTTCTGACAGTAATGAACCTTTTTTAAGAAGACCAATAAGCATTTTTTCAATAGATGGCAACAATATAGAATTTATCTTTCAAGTAAAAGGAAAAGGAACAGAAATATTATCTAAAAAAAATGTAGGAGACCAAATTGATATATTAGGACCACTAGGGTATGGAACATTTAAAATTCAAGAATATAAAACAGTTGCAATACTTGGAGGAGGAATTGGAATATATCCACTTTATGAAGCAGCAAAACAACTAAAAGGTAAAACAAAAATCAATACATATCTGGGATTCAGAACTAAAGAATATGTAACAGTTGTAAAAGAATTTGAAGATGTATCTGACAAATTAATTATTGCAACAGATGACGGAACATATGGAGAAAAAGGCTTTGCAATAGACTATTTAAAGAAAGCTGAAAAACCAGATATGATAATGGCATGTGGACCATTACCAATGCTAAGAGCAGTAAAAGAATATGCTTTAGAAAATAATATACCTTGCCAAGTTTCATTAGAAGAAAGAATGGGATGTGGACTTGGAGCATGTTTGGGTTGTGCAGTAAAAGTTGCAAATAGCCCAAAAGATGCACCAGAATATTGGCATGTATGCAAAGCAGGACCAGTATTTGAAGCAAAAGACGTAGAATTTTAAGAAAGGAAAAAGACATGCCAGGATTTACAATTCACATAGCTATTGGAAAAGAATATATAAAAAAACATAAATTAGAAATAAAAAATGAAAAAGAATTTATAAAAGGTTCAATTGCACCTGATTTAACAGAAAATTTTACCGAAATAGCCAAAAATAAAGATATAACACATTATGGTATATGGAAAGATGATGAAACGAAAATTCATATTGATAAATTTTTAAATGACAAGAAAGTAGATTTAAGAAAAGATTTTTGGAAAGGCTATTTTTTACATCTATTAACAGACAAATACTTTTATAATCAAACATTTAAACAAGAACTTGAAGAAATAATTAAAAATAATGATAAATTTTATAATGACTATGATTGCTTAAATGAAGTAATAATAGAAAAATACAAAATAGATATTGAAGAAAATATAAAAAAATACATGAATTTTATAAAAAAAGAACCAAAATATTTAAAAAAGGATAAAGTTATAAAATTTATTGAAGATATGTCACAACTAGATTTAAATGAAGAAGTAGAAAAATTTAATAGAAAGGAATGTGATTAAAAATGAAAACATCAGTGAACTTTGCAGGAATCGAAATGAAAAATCCAGTAACTGTCGCATCAGGAACATTCGGATATGGAAGAGAATTTCAAGAATTCATAGATTTAAATAAATTAGGAGCTATAATAACAAAAGGTACGTCATTAAAACCTAGAGCTGGAAACAAGCCCCCAAGAATATGCGAAACAGCAAGTGGAATGCTAAATTCCATTGGACTTCAAAATCCAGGAGTAGAGTATTTCGCCAAAACTGATTTACCTTTTTTAAAACAGTTTGATACAAAGATAATTGTTAATGCATGTGGAAATACAGTAGAAGAATATGTAGAATTATGCAAAATACTAAATACACTAGACATCGACGGAGTAGAATTAAATCTTTCATGTCCAAATGTAAAAGCTGGATGCCTTGCTTTTGGAACAACATATGAAGGAGTAAAAAATGTTACAAGTCAAGTAAGAAAAGTTTTAGATAAACCACTAATAGTAAAACTTACTCCAAATGTAACAGATATAACAGCAACAGCAAAAGGAGCTGAGGATGCTGGAGCAGACGGAATTTCAGCAATTAATACTTTATTAGGAATGAAGATAGATATAGAAAAAAGAAGACCAATACTAGGAATCAATACAGGAGGCCTTTCAGGACCAGCAATTAAACCAGTAGCAGTAAGATGTGTATGGCAAATTGCAAACAGTGTAAAAATTCCTGTAATGGGACTTGGTGGAATAATGAATGGAGAAGATGCTATTGAATTTATGATAGCCGGAGCAACAGCTGTTTCAATAGGTGCAGGAAATTTTGTAGAACCATCAACAAGTATTAAAACAATCGAAGAAATTGAAGAATACATGAAAAAACACAATATAGAAGATATAAATGAAATTATAAAAAGTATCCAAACAAATTAAATAATTGAAAATTAATATAACAATCTCAATTTATATAAAATTTATATTATTAGAAAAAACATAAACATGCACATGCCACTATGAATTATTTTAAATTTTATATATACTTGAGATTGTTTTTATATAATAAAAAAGTTCTATTTTCCTATTATATAAAAAATTTACATTCCACAGAAAAATTGCTAAAGCAATTTTTCACGGACGAACAAAGACGCGGACTTTAAAATGTTATAAATAGCAAAATGTTAATAATGTTCGCTTTTTTTCTTTTTCATATTATCAAAAAAAATGAATATATATTATCAGAGTGAGGATAGATAATATGAATTTTAATAAAATAAATGATATCTTAGATTTACCTAAAGAAGTTGGTACAGATATTCCTAAAATAACAATGCTAGGTTTCAACGAAGTGCTAATTGAAAATTATAAAGGAATACTAGAATATGAAGATTTTTTCGTGAGAATATGCACACATATAGGAAATGTTAATATAAATGGATTTTCACTAAAGCTGAATCAAATAACAGATGAAGACATTAAAATAACAGGAAAAATTGAAAATATAGACTTCGAATGTAGGTGATTTTATGATATTAAAAAATAGTACGGACTTTTTAAATGGATATATACAAATTCAAGTTGAAGGATTTTTTATTGAGCGTTTTGTAAATAGCTGTGCAAAGGAAAATATCAGATTATGGAGAACAAAAAAAATAAATCAAAGTCAAATATATACAAACATATCCATAAAAGACATAAAAAAAATTAGAAATATAGCCAAGAAAAATAAATGCCATATAAAAATTAAAAGAAAAAGAGGATTACCATTTATAATAAAAAAATATAAAAAAAGAAAAATCTTTCTAATATCATGTTTAATAATTATAGGTCTCATATTTGCACTTTCTAATTTTATATGGAATATTGAAATAGAAGGAAACATTAATATAAAAACAGAAGAAATATTAGCTCAATTAAATGAATGTGGATTAAATCAGGGAGCAATAAAATATAAAATAAATACAAATAAAATAATAGAACAAATTAGATTAGAAAATGAACAAATTGCTTGGATTGGAATAAAATTAGAAGGAACAAATGCCAAAGTTACAGTAGTTGAAATAACAGAAAAACCAGATATAATAGATAAAAATGAATACTGCAATATTATTGCTAATAAAGAAGGAATAATTACAAAAATCAATGTAACAAATGGAACAGCAGCTGTAAAAGAGGGAGATATAATAGAAAAGGGAGATAAATTAATTTTAGGCTGGATGGAAGGAAAATATACAGGCGTAAGGTATATGCATGCAAGTGGAAATGTTGAAGCAAAAGTATGGTATACATCAGAAAAATATGAAACCTTTGAGCAAGAAGAAAATATAAAAACAGAAAACACTGAAAATAAATATTCTATAATAATAAATAAAAATGAAATAAATTTTTATAAAAGACTTTCAAAATTTGAAAAATATGATACAATAGAGACGAATAAAAAATTTAAGTTATTTAATAATTTTTATTTACCAATTGAATTAAAGAAAAAAACTAATTATGAATATTTTATCCAGAAGAAAAAATATGATGAAACCAGCTTAAAACAAAAGATTGCGGACGAATTGGAAAAGCAGATGCAAGACAACCTAAAAGACAAAAAAATAGTCAATAAAGATATTATTGTAGATAAAAACAATAAAGGACTCAAAGTCAGATTAATTTATGAAGTAATAGAAACAATTGGAATAGAAGAAAAATTAGTTTTATGAGAGGAGAAAAAATTGGAACAAAGAAGTCTTAGAGTAATAGATTCAAATAAAACTTTTTTCGGAAAAATAAGCAGCACATTATCAAAAATTATGGTTCCAACTAAAATTGGAATAAATGGAATTGTAATCAATTTTAAAAGAAATAACCTATTAAAAAATTACGAAGCCAGTCATAATGAAAATCTTGAAGAAGAAAAGAAAAAAATTGCAGAAGATAAATATCAAGAAGCATATTCTTTATATTTAGAAGCAATTGACAAACATATAATGGATACAATATATAAAAAAGTTAAATTAAATACTGCAACAGAATTTGAAAAAGAAGCAATGGGAAACTATTATAAAGTAACTATGCTAAAAGAGTCAGAATATATAGAGTATAAATATAGAAAACAAAAATATCTTATAGATTTAGATTATGAATCATTAAAACTTAATGGAAAAGATAAAGTTTTAGCAAAATATAAAGAATTTTATATAAATCAAATGGATAGTTTTTATAAGGGATTACTAAAAAATTATTCTGTAAAATTAGCTGATACTCCTAGAAATGGTGAATCACAAAAAGAAGAAATTTATAACAAAATATATGATACATTAAATGATTATATGTCAAATATTTTACCAATAAAAATGAATGGCGAAATAGATGAAAGAATAAAAGAAGATTATAATAAGTTAGATCAATTTGAAATAGGTGAACTTGACTCAAAAGACTATGTAGAAAAAAATGTTTTACTATTAAACATAAGTAGAGAAATCTTCAAACATAGCCTACCACTTGTAGCTGTAGAACAATGCTATAATAATTTATTAGAAAAGCTAAGAAAGATAGTAGTAATGCAAAATGAAGAAAAACAACAAGAAGAAGCATATCAATTATTATTAAATGTATTAGAATTATTTAATGCAAAATTATTATCATCAAAAATTTATTGGGAAAAATTAGATGAAAGAGAAAAATATAAAAAATTTTGGGATAAATATCAATCAACCGAAACTCCTAAAGATAAAGAAATTTTATTCCTAAAAAGAGAGATTAACATTTTAGAAAATAATGAAGAACATAAGGCTATTCTAAATTTGTATAAAACAAAATTATGCGATTATGGTGCAATGAAAAAAATTAAAAATACATGTAGGACAAGCTGTAAATATACAAAAAATAAATAGAAGGGTTGCATGATAACTTTGGAAAAAAGAGCACAGATAGTATTTGAAGATATAGAAGAAAATAAAGAGTATGAAAAAATAATTGAAAAAGTAACAAATAAATGCTTTGAAGAAGAAAAACTACTTGATACAAAATTATATCTTAGCATAATATTAACAACACCAGATAAAATTCAAGAATTAAATAATACATATAGGAAAATTAATAAAGCAACAGACGTATTATCATTTCCAATGTATGAAAAAGAGGAAATAGAAAATATTAATCGAGAGATTGAAGAACCACTTGGTGATATTGTAATATCAATTGAACAAGTCAAACAACAAGCAATAGAATATGAACACTCATTTGAAAGAGAACTTGCATATATGGTAGTTCATGGATTCTATCACTTAATGGGATATGACCATATTGAAATTAATGATAAAATTGAAATGAGAGATAAAGAAGAAAAAATATTAAATAACTTAAATATAACAAGAGACTAAATGAAAAGGAAAGGTAATTTAATGAGTAGGAAACAAGAAAAAAAGAAAAGCAGTGGAATAAAGACATTATTTATATTGATAATTTTAATAGCCATAGCAGGCTTAGGAGTATATTTTGGTTATAATATTATAAAAGGAAAATCAACTAAAGAAGTATTTTCACAGTTATTATCACCAGCAAAATCAGAACAACCAGAGAACATGAAAAAAATAAATATATTTACAGGAGAAGAAAGACCTATAGCATGCATGATAGATAATCACATTGGAGCATGGCCACAATTTTCAATAAATGAAGCATATACAGTATATGAAATAATTGTTGAAGGTGGAGAAACAAGACTAATGGCACTATTCAAAGGCAAAGACGTTGATATGATTGGACCAATGAGAAGTTCAAGACATTACTTCTTAGACTATGCACTAGAAAATGATGCTATATATGCACATATAGGTTGGAGCCCTAAAGCACAATCTGATATAAAAAGCCTTGGAGTAAACAATATCAATGGTTTAATATATGATACAGGTAAAGCATGGAAAGAAGGTTCTGTGTTCTGGAGAATTTCAAAAGAAGGCTCAAAAACTTATTTAAGACCACATAATTCTGTAACAAGTACAACAGCTCTAATGGAAGCTGCAAAAAAAGAAGGATATAGAACAACCTCAAAAAAGAAAAGTGTTTTAAATTATGTAGCAGATGAAATTACATTAGATGGAAAAGCAGATGCAAAAGAAGCAACTAAAATTACTATACCATTTTCAACATTACAAAAAGTTGAATTTAAATATGATGAAAAAACAAAAAGATATACAAGATATGCACGTGGGAAAGTTCAAAAAGATGCAGCAGAAGATAAAAATATAACAACTAAAAACATCATAATAACATTTGCAGAAAATAGTACATTACAAGACGGAAGCGGAAAAGGAAGACAAGATATTAAAAACATAGGAGAAAAGAAAGGCTATTATATAACAAATGGTATGTCAATTCCTATCACATGCACTAAGAAAGAAAGGAGCAGTCAAACCGTTTATAAAGATAAAGATGGAAAAGAAATAAATGTAAATGATGGAAACACATTTATAGAAATTTGTCCTAAGAGTGCAAAAGTAACAATAAAGTAAATATAAATCAAATTTATTAATAGCACACTTCCAAAAGAAGTGTGCTTCTTTAGTTGCAAAATAACATAATATATGATATAGTACAAAATATTAAAAAATTTATTTTAATAGATACACAAAATTTTGCAGAAGAAATTAAATAAATTAAAAATATCTAATTATATGTCTGAAATAGATATATAAGTTTATATTCAATAAAAAGAAAAGAGAAAAGTAAAATGGCTCAAACTATTGTGGCAGTACACACACACACACACACACGTATAGATAGTAATTTAATAAAAAAAAATAAAGAGATTGCAGTTAGTGTAGTCTCTAAAAAATTTGTAATAAAAGAGTATGTTATATGAAAATATAACATACTCTTTTTGTGCTATTATGGGAAAGTTCTTTGAAATTTTCCATAATAGAAAGCATTCCACAGACAAATTGTATAACAATTTTTCGCGGACAAACAAAGACGCAGACTTTAAAATATCATAAATAAAGAAAATGTTAATAATGTCCACTTTTGTTTTTTTATAGAAAATAATATCCAAAAACATAAGTAAAGGAGAAACAAAAAAATGATAAAAGGAAAACTAAAAGATAAAATAATATACATATTCTCATTTATATTTTCATTGTATACATCATATTTAATATGCAGATTATATAACATAAATATAAAAGGGATTATTTGTATTACATTAGCCAATATAATAGCAACAGAATATTTAACATATTTATGGAGAAAAAATATAAAATATGATGAAATAAAGGAAAAGATAAAAGGAAAAACAAAAATTATCTTAGCAATAATAACAATAATAATATCATTAATAACCCTATTATTAAATTTTAATATACTTACAAAATCTTATAAAAAAACAAGTATAGAAATACAATCAAGAAATTTAAACCTTGATAATGCAATAAAAGGAATATATATAAATAATGCTTATTATGAATTTACAAATAATGAATTATCTGGATATCGCGTAAATTTTAGAAAACCTGCAATGTCACTTAATAAAATAGATATTCATAATTGGAAATTGAATATAGAAAAATCCATAAACATAAGAATAGCATTTAATAAACAAGAGGGTAATGTTGATATATACGATGGTGAAGAGAAAAAAACGATTGACCTAAAAGATATTGAAACTAAATATGTTGAATATAACGTAAAAACCAACAGTTACAAAGATAATTTATTTATTTTAAGAATTATAGCATCAATGATATCATTAATGTATTTTTGGGGTCTAATTGTATTGGCATTAAAATATTTAGACATGGAAAAAAGATGTGGATTAATAACAATTCTTATAGTAGCAGTTGGAGCATGGATTTATTTTAATCTGTTTTCAACAGCAATAATATGTCCTGACTCAGGAACCTATGTTTGGAAAAATCTTAAAGAAATTTTTCAAGGCAAACTTAGAGCGAGAACACCAGTTTATCCGATAATTAATAAGATAAGTGAAAAACTATTTATAACTGATTATTTGAGATTTACATGTATTATACAGCATATAATTTGGTTTATTGCAATTATATTTTTATATAAATTACTAAAAATGTTGTTAAAAAATATTAAAATAGTAATGTTTATTACATTAATTTACGCGTTAAGTCCATCAATAATAGGATGGAATAATTATATTTTAACTGAGTCATTAGCCCTTTCAGGAACAATAATATTAATATACTTTATAGTAAAGTACATAAAAGAACCTAAAATTCTAATAGGAATTACTGCGACAATAATAGCAATTGTGCTAACATTTTTAAGACCAACATCAATAATCTATGTTGTCTTTCTAGAAATGTTTTGGATTATGAGATTCATATTAGACAGGAAAAACATAAAAAAAGACTTTATATGTTTTTTATCATCAACATTTACAATAATTTTAATTATACTTTATGCAATAGCATTTCATAAAATTTACAATATTTATTCAATAACTACTGTTATGCCAGGTCAACACTTATATGTATGTATGCAAGAAGGGTTTTATAAGAATAGTAATAATGTACAATTTATAAAAGAAGTTGATGAAGCCACAAAAAATGGTACAGAAATGGCATGGAATATTATGATAAAAGTATATCGTAAGCATTCTTTAAAGGAAATAAAAGATATTACACAATATTGTATTTTACATAGTATACCACAATACTCAAAATATTTTGGTGACTTAATTAAAGAAAATTCCTATGTATTGTTCAACCACTATGCAGTATCTCAAATAATAAATCCAGAAATAGAATGGGTAGGCTCTACTATAACCAAATTATTTGTATTTATAACATTTGCACACTGCTATATATGCATTATAATACAATTAATACTTTCAATATATAAATGGATAAAAAGTAAACAAGTTCCGTGGATTAATTTAGGACTATTTGCTTTTCCACTAGTTATAATAATTTCAACGTTTATAGGAACAAATGGAGAATTTATGAGGACAGCAATATGTGCAGTGCCATTTACGTATATTTCCATAGCTATGCTAGCTGATAAACTATTTGATTATAAAAAAGCGAAAACAGAATAACATTATTTGGTACTCTATTTTTAAAATATAATATAGAATAATATAAATGCCAAAACATTAAAAAGTAGATTGCCATTTTGGTTGAAAAAGAACATAATATATGATAAAATAATAAAAATTTTATAAAGAATTGGAAGAAAATATGAAAACAGAATTAGTTGGTTATTCAGGATTTGTTGGATCAAATCTATGTACTCAATACAATTTTGACGGATTGTATGATTCAAAAAATGTAAGAGAAGCTTATGGAACTAATCCAGATATATTAGTCTATAGTGGGGTCCCTGCACAGAAATTTTTAGCAAACAAAGAACCTGAAAAAGATTTTGAAACAATTAAAGGAGCAATAAATAATATTATTCAAATAAACCCTAAGAAAGTGATATTAATTTCAACTATAGATGTATATAAAGAAACAAATGGAATTAATGAGGATACAATAATAATACCTGAGGATTTGCAAGCTTATGGTAAAAATAGATTCTATTTAGAACAATGGGTAATTAATAATTTTTCAGATTACTTAATAGTCCATCTCCCAGGCTTGTATGGGAAAAATATAAAAAAGAACTTTATTTATGATTTAATAAATATAATTCCTAGTATGATAAAAAAAGAAAAATTTCAGGAACTAATAAAACAAAGTAACTATTTAGAAGACTATTATATAGAACAAAATAATGGATTTTATCAATGTAGAAATAATTTAACACAAGAAGAAAAGAAAAAATTAAAAAAATATTTTAATGATATTAATTTTAGTGCATTAAACTTTACTGATAGTAGAGGAAAATATCAATTCTATAACTTATCATATTTATGGGAACATATTGAAAAGGCACTAAAGAATAATATAAAAATATTGAATTTAGCTACAGAACCAGTTTCTATTAATGAATTATATAAATATATTAAAAACTCAGATTTTACAAATTATATAACAAATGAAATACCAAATTATAATTTTAAGACAAAATATGACAAAATATATAATGGAAATAATGGATACATATTTGATAAACAGTTTATTTTAGAAGATATAAAAAAATTTGTAGAAGAAATGTAATAAATAAAAAAATATAAAGATATATTTAATTTAAAATAAAAAAGAAAAGAGAGAAATAAAATGGCTAAAACTGTTGTAGGAGTACACACACACACACACACACACGGTACTAATTTAATAAAAAAAAGTAAAGGAATAGTAATTTACATATTTTCACTTATTTTTTCATTATATACATCATACTTAATATGTAGATTATATAACATAAATATAAGAGGAATTATTTGTATTACATTAGCCAATATAATAGCAACAGAATATTTAACATATTTATGGAGAAAAAATATAAAATATGATGAAATAAAGGAAAATTTAAAGGGAAAAACCAAAATTACATTAACAATAATAACAATAATAATATCAATAATAACCCTATTATTAAATTTTAATATACTTACAAAATCTTATAGAAAAACAAGTATACAAATAGAATCTAAAGAATTAAATGTTAATAGTATCATAAAGGGAATATACGTAAATAATTCTTTTTATGAAATTAAAGATGGAAAACTAGCTGGATTGTATCCTAATTATAGAAAACCTGGATTCGTAATTAAAAAAATAGATGAAAAAAATTTACAATTAGATATGAGAAAAGCAATGCTTGTAAAAATAGTTTTTTATAAGCAAGAAGGCAATATTGATATTAAGGATGGAGAACAGATATCTACAATTAATTTAGCAGATACCGAATATGAAAATGCTGAATATAAAGTAAAAACAAATATCTACAACGATAACTTGTTTATTATAAGAACCATAGCCTCAATGATGGCATTAATATATTTTATTGGACTAATTGTAATTGCGTTAAAATATATAGATGTGGAAAAAAGATGTGGGCTAATAACAATTATTATAGCAACTGTTGGAGCATGGACTTTCTTTAATTTGTATCCAATAGAAATATTATACACTGATTCAGGAACATATATCTGGAAAAATTTTAAAGAAATTTTTCAAGGCAAACTTAGAGTAAGAACACCAATTTATCCATTAATTATAAAGATATGTGAAAAAGTATTTACAAATGACTATTTGATGTTTGTATGTATTATACAACACATAATTGGTTTTATTGCAATTATATTTTTATATAAAACATTAAAAATGTTATTAAAAAATATTAAAATAGTGATGTTTATTACAATATTATATGCTTTAAGCCCTGCAATAATAGGTTGGAACAATGTTATTTTAACTGAGTCATTAGCCATTTCAGGAACAATAATATTAATACACTTTATAGTAAAGTACATAAAAGAACCTAAAATTTTAAATGGAATTACTGCGACAATAATAGCAGTTGTTCTAACATTTTTAAGACCAACATCAATAATTTATGTTGTCTTTCTAGAAATGTTTTGGATTATGAGATTCATACTAGACAGAAAAAGCATAAAAAAAGACTTTATATGTTTTTTATCATCAACATTTACAATAATTTTAATTATACTTTATGCAATAGCATTTCATAAAATTTACAATATTTATTCAATAACTTCTGTTATGCCCGGTCAGCACTTAATTGTATGCATGAAAGAAGGATTTTATAAGAATAGTAATAATGCACAATTTATAAAAGAAGTTGAAGAAGCTATGAAAGGCAGTACAGAGTTGAAAGCTGGTATGGCAGCAAAAGTTTATAATAAACACTCTCTAAGTGAAATAAAAGATATTACAGAATATTGTATTTTACATAGTATACCACAATATATTGACTATATTATTGATTTGCATAAAGAAAATGCCTATATATTGTTTGATCACTATTCTCCATATAAAATAGTAAATCCTGAACTAAAATGGTTAGAATTTACTATAACAAAATTATTCGTATTCATAACATTTACACACTGCTATATATGCATTATAATACAATTAATACTTTCAATATATAAATGGATAAAAAGTAAACAAGTTCCGTGGATTAATTTAGGATTATTTGCTTTTCCATTAGTCATAATAATTTCAACATTTATAGGAACAAATGCAGAATTCATGAGGACAGCAGTATGTGCTGTACCATTTACATATATTTCTATAGCTATGCTAGCTGATAAATTGTTTGATTATAAAAAAATAAAAACAGAATAATATTATTCTGCATCATACTTCAAAAATATAATATAGAAATAGTACAAATAAAAAATTAGGAGAGAAAATACTATGAAATTGGCAATATCAAATATTGCATGGAGCAATGATAATGATGAAAATATGTATAATTTTTTAAATGAAAATAAAGTTACAGGTTTAGAAATTGCACCAACAAGAATATTTAATACAAAACCTTATGAACAAAATGAAAAAGCTAAAGAATATTCTAAATCTCTAGAAAATCAATATAACCTAAATATAATATCAATGCAATCAATTTGGTTTGGCAGAAATGAAAATATTTTTCACAGTGAAGAAGAGAGAACACAATTAGTTAATTATACAAAGCAAACAATAGACTTTGCTAGTGCAATAGGATGCAATAACATTGTATTTGGATGCCCTAGAAATAGAAATGTAAACAATTATGAAGACGATTATCCTAAAGCAATAAAATTTTTTAAGAGTATAGGAGAATATGCATTAGATAAAAAAGTAACAATATCAATAGAACCAAATCCAGTTATCTATAATACAAATTTTTTAAATACAACAGAACAAGCAATAGACTTTGTAAAAGAAATTTCATTAGACAGCATAAAAGTAAATTATGATTTGGGAACAGTTATCTACAATAATGAAAAACTAAGTATACTCAAAGATAACATTAAATATATAAACCATATTCACCTTAGTGAACCAAATTTAAAAGTAATACAAAAGAGAGAAATGCATATAGAATTGATTAATTTACTAAAAGCATGTAATTACAAAAGATATATATCTATAGAAATGAAAAATAACGAAAATATAGAAGAAGTAAAAAAAGCAGTATTATATGCCAAAGAATTAATAGGAGAAATGTAAAATGTACGATAAAATAATTATTGGGGCAGGAATATATGGACTTTATGCAGCATTATATTGTGCCAAAAAAGGTGAAAAAGTTATTGTTTTAGAAAAAGAAAGCGAAGCATTTAAAAGAGCAACATATATAAACCAAGCAAGAGTACACATGGGATACCACTATCCCAGATCTTTTTCAACAGCAATTAAATCAGCAGGATATTTTGAAAGATTTAATAAAGATTATGAATTCTCAATCCTAAGTGATTTCAAACAAATCTATGCAACATCTTCAAACTTTTCATATACAAATGCTGAACAATTTAAAAAATTTTGCAATAATGCAAACATAATGTGCGAAGAAGTAGCACCATCAAAATACTTTAATAATGAAATGTGTGATGGATGCTTTTTAACAAAAGAATACACATATGATGCCAAAATTCTTAGAGATTATTTTCTAAATGAAATAAGTAAATATAGTAATGTTACTATAAAGTATAATATCAATATCACTAACATATACAAAAATTCAAAAACATATAAAATTTTAACAAAAAATGGAGAAGAATATGAAAGTGGATACGTTTTAAATGCAACATATGCAGGGGTCAACCAAATATTAGATAAATTAGGCTTTGAAAAATTTAAAATAAAATATGAATTATGTGAAATTATTTTATGTAGTGTATCAGATAATTTAAAAGACATAGGAATCACAGTAATGGATGGCCCATTTTTCTCAATAATGCCATTTGGAAAAACTGGTTATCATTCTTTAACATCTGTTACATTTACACCACATAAAACAAGCAATCAAAGCTTACCAACTTTTGAATGTCAAAATAAAGTTAGTAATTTCTGCACAGAGAAAGAACTAGGAAATTGTAATGAATGTCCAGCCAAACCAGAAAGTGCTTGGCCATATATGTATAATTTGTCAAGAAAATATATTAAACCAGAATATAAATTTAAATATGAAAAATCATTATACTCTATGAAACCAATATTAAAATCTTCAGAAATAGACGATTCAAGACCAACAGTCATTAGACAATATTCAACGAATCCAACTTTTATAAGTGTACTTTCAGGAAAAATAAATACAGTATATGATTTAGATGAGGTGCTATAAATGAAAAATAAAGAAAAAAATTTTATGTCAGCAGTTGTTTATATCAATAATGATGAAAAAATAGTTAAAAAATTTTTAAAACAATTAAATAATGTACTAACAGAAAACTTTGAAAAATATGAGATTATCTGCGTAAATGATTGCTCTTCTGATAATAGCTATAATGAAATAAAAGAATGGCAGATGCAAGAAAATCTACAAAATGCAAATATTACAATCGTAAATATGAGCTTTTATCAAGGAAAAGAATTATCAATGAATGCAGGTGTGGATTTAGCAATTGGAGATTTCGTATTAGAATTTGATAGCATAATTATAGATTATAATATGAATAAAATAATGGAAGTATACCAAAAGGCACTAGAAGGATTTGATATAGTAAATGCTTCACCAAATGATAAAAAAAGAAAAACATCCGCTTTTTTCTATAAACTATTTAATACTTTTTCAGGCAATCAATATAAACTCAATACAGAAACCTTTAGAATAATTTCTAGAAGAGCAATAAATAGAATTAATTCAATGAACAAAACAATACCATATAGAAAAGCAATATATAGCAATTGCGGACTAAAAATGACTACAATAGTTTATAAAAGTGAGTTAAAATCAAAAAATAGATTAAACAAAAGTCAAAGAAGAGAAAGAAGAGAAACTGCTATAGATGCATTAATATTATTTACTGATATAAGCTATAAGTTTTGTATAACTATGGCATTAATAATGATTATGGCAACAATAGTAGTAGCAACATATACAATAATTATATTCTTCAGTAGCAATCCAATAAGAGGATGGACAACAACAATGCTATTCTTATCTTTTGGATTCTTTGGAATATTTGCAATACTTACTATAATAATTAAATATTTATCAATTATAGTAAATCTAATATTTAAAAAATCTAAATACATAATAGAATCTATAGAAAAAATTAACTAATTACATATATTTCTATAGCTGTGCTAGCTGATAAATTATTTTCATACCGAAAGGAGAAAACAGAATGATATATGAAAATATAGAAGGTGTTCCTAAATTTGAATGTAAAGAATACAGAAAAAAAGAAAATAAATACTGTGTTTGCATTCCAATCATAAATGAAGGAGAAAGAATAAAAAAGGAACTACAAAGAGCTCAAGAAGCTAATATTTCTAAATATGCAGATATAATAATATGTGATGCAGATTCTACTGATGGCTCAACAGAAGATTCGTTACTAAAATCTCTTTCAGTCAATACACTACTAATAAAAAAAGATGTAGGAAGACAAGGAGCACAACTTAGAATGGGATTATGGTGGGCATTAAAAAGAGGCTATGAAGGAATAATAACAATAGATGGAAATAATAAAGATAGTATTGAAGATGTGCCAAACTTTATAAAAAAACTAGAAGAAGGATATGACTTTGTGCAAGGATCTAGATTTATAAAAGGTGGAAAAGCAATAAATACACCTTTTATTAGATTAGTTTCAGTTAAATTAATTCATGCACCTATTATATCAATTACAGCACGAAAGAGATTTACAGATACAACAAATGCATATAGAGCATATTCAAAAAAATATTTATTAGATGAAAAAGTAAAACCATTCAGAGATATATTTATGACATATGAATTACTAGCATATCTATCAGTAAGAGCATCTCAAATTGGACTAAAAACATGTGAAATACCAGTAACAAGAGAATATCCAAAAGAAGGAAAAACACCAACCAAAATAAGTTTTATCAAAGGAAATTCAGAATTAATGAAAATACTATTTTGCAATCTTTTTGGAAAATATAATGCAGAATAAAACCAAAAGAGCACTTTATATCAACTAAAGTGTTCTTTTCAGTTGTTAAAAAAAGCAACATATGATAAAATGAATAAAATTTAGAAAGGACACAAGTATTAAATGTCAGAATTTAAATCAGGATTTGTATCAATAATTGGAAGAACAAATGTAGGAAAATCAACATTATTAAATAGCCTAATAAAAGAAGATGTTTCTATTACTGCAAATAAGCCACAAACAACAAGATTAGCAATAAAAGCAATCGCAAATAGGGAAAATTCTCAAATAATATTCATTGATACTCCAGGAATACATAAACCAAAAAGTAAATTAAATGAAACTATGGTTGATACAGCATGGTCTAGTCTAAAAGATGTTGACGTAATCTTATTCATGATAGAAGCAACAAGCAAAGAAATTGGTAAAGGTGATACATATATTCTTGAAAAACTTAAAGAAATCAAAAAAAATACTATATTAATCATTAATAAAATAGACCTAGTTTCAAAAGAAGATTTAATAAAATTAATAAATATATATAAAGAAGCATACGAATTTTCAGCTGTAATACCAGTTGAAGCTAGAAAAGAAAAATATGCAGAAGAAGTATTACGGAGAAATTGAAAAATTATTAAAACCAGGACCTAGATACTATGAAGAAGACGAATATACAGACCAAACACTAAGACAAATAACTGAAGAAAAAATAAGAGAAAAAGCTTTAAGATTCTTAAATGATGAAGTACCACATGGAATATATGTTGAAGTTCAAAAATTCAAAACTAGAAAAACAAAATTAAAAGAAAAAATATATGACATAGAAGCAACAATATTTTGCAAAAGAGAAGCACATAAAGGCATTATTATTGGAAAAGGCGGATTAATGCTAAAGAAAATAGGACAATATGCAAGACAAGACTTAGAAAAAAGTTTTAACACAAAAATTAATCTAAAACTATGGGTAAAAGTTGATAACAAATGGGATGAAAACACTCAAATTTTAAAAAAGTTTAAGTATACAAATTAACCTAAAAGTTCATAATAACATCAAGAAAGAGAAGTGATATTATTATGAACAAAAAAGAAAAATGGGAAAAATTTAAAAAAACAGGAAAAATAGAAGATTATTTAGAATATAAAGGTAAAGAAGAATAAAAATGAAAAGTGTAAAAACCACAGGAATTGTAATTACGGAAAATAGTTTAGGTGATTCAGATAAAATTTTAACAATATTAACACCTAACATAGGTAAAATAACATGTGTCGCCAAAGGAGCCAAAAGACCCAAAAGCTTACTAATGGCAGGCTCTCAGCTATTATGCTTTGGCGAATACATATTACATAAAACCAATGATATGTATAATATTCAAAGTTGTGAGCCAATAGAAATATTTTATAATATTAGAGTAGACTTAGATAAATTAAATTATGTATCTTGCATAACAAAAATAATTTCTGATGTCACAACAGAAAATCAAAATAATTATAATATTCTGAAATTATATCTAAATACACTATATATGATTTCAGAAAGCGACAAAAATTTAGATTTTATAATATCAGTTTTTAAAATGAGATTACTAAAAACTTTAGGATATTCACCTAATATCGACGAATGTGTAAACTGCAAAACTAAAGAAGAACTTAATGAATTTAGTATAAAAGACAATGGATTCAAATGTCAAAATTGCGGAAAACAAGATAAAAGTTCAATACAAATGTCAGAAGGATGTAAATATGCAATTATATATAGTCTTAAAGCAGATGCAAAAAAAATTTTCTCTTTTACAATTACTAATCAAGCATTAAAAGAATTTGAATTAATATCTCGAATATACTTTAATGAAAAATTGGAAAAAGAATATAAAGTAGAAAAAATATTATAGTTAAAATATGAAATAAAATGGAAATACTGATTTCAGTTTATTATCCAAAAGATTTATTTGACTTTTATATTTTATAAATATATAATAGCAACATCAAAGAAAAAGGAGAGGATTAATATGAACATAAAAATTACAGGAAAAGACTTAAAAGCAACTGAAGCAATTAAAGATTATATTGAAAAGAAAATTACAAGATTAGAAAAATATTTTGATACAGAACACTTAGATGTTCAAGTAATGATAAGATTAGAAAGAGAATTACAAATTGCAGAAATAAGTACATCATATAAAAGTGATAGATTTAGAGCTGTAACAGAAAACAAAGACTTATATGCATCAATTGATGAAGACATAGATATATTAGAAAGACAAATTAGAAAAGCAAAAACTAAAAAAGAAAGATTAAATAAAGATGAATCATTAAAAATTAAAGATATGCCAATTTCTGACAATCATGAACCAGATGGTGAAGTAATAAAAACTACATACTATGAAATAAAACCAATGTCTGTAGAAGATGCCAAACTAGCATTAGAAGAAAAAAACAATGCAATGTTTTTAGCATATATAGATATTGATACAAATAAAGTAAATGTAATTTACAGACTAAAAGATGGAAAAAATTTTGGATTATCAGAACCAGAAGTATAGTAAAATTTAAAATTTCCATTGCTAAATAATAAGTTAGTTTGATATAATCAAACTAGCTTATTTTTTGTCTAATAAAATCGAAAATTGAAAGTTGACAAAAAAATGATTAGACTAAAATTTTAATATAAAAAAATAATTATTTAATAGAAAAGTTCTTCTTTTATATTAAATAAAATAGATTTATTTTAGGAGGTAAATATGGAAGAAATTAAATGCAACTGCGAAGGAGTATATAAAGAAATTTTAGAAAAATATGACAAAGATAAAAGCAATTTAATTAAAATTTTAAATGACGTTCAAGAAAAGTCAGGATACATACCATTAAAAGCACAACAAGAAATTTCAGAATACTTAAATATGCCATTAGCAGAAATTTACGGTGTAATAACATTTTATTCAAGATTTACACTAAAACCTAAAGGAAAATACCATGTAGCAGTATGCCTAGGAACAGCTTGCTATGTAAAAGGTTCACAAAAAATTCTAGACAGATTAAAAGAAAGACTAAAAATAGAAGAAGGAGAAACAACAGCAGACGGAAAATATTCAATTGAAGCAACAAGATGTGTTGGAGCATGTGGGTTAGCCCCAGTTTTTACAATAAACAATGAAGTACACGGAAAAGCAACAGTAAAAATGTTAGACGAAATACTAGACCAAATAGATGCAAATGAAGAATAGTTACAAATATATAGAAAGGAATGAAATAATATGAAAACTCTTGAAGAAATAGAAGAAATAAGAAGAAACAAGAGACAAGAATTAGATTTGCGAGTAAATCAAAATTCACCAACTAGAGAAAAACATATTTTAATATGTCATGGAACAGGATGTACATCATCAAAATCACCAGAAATATTAAAGAAATTTAAAGAAATAATTGAAGAAAAACATATAGAAAATGTAAGAGTTATAAAAACTGGATGTTTTGGGCTATGTGCCAAAGGACCAATAGTAATTATAAGACCAGATGATACTTTTTATGCTATGGTAACACCAAATGATTGTGAAGAAATCATAGAAAAACACATCCTAAAAGGAGAAATAGTAGAAAGATTATTATGCAAAGACATAGATGGAAGTAAAGTTCAAAAACTAGATGAATTGTCTTTTTACAAAAAACAAAAAAGAATAGCACTAAAAAATTGTGGTAGAATAAACCCAGAAGAAATTGATGAATACATTGCTTTTGATGGATATAAAGCTCTAGAAAAAGTATTAAAAGAAATGACACCAGAAGACGTAATAAAAGTAATAACAGACTCTGGATTAAGAGGACGTGGAGGAGCAGGATTCCCAACAGGAAAGAAATGGGAACTTACAAAAGCACCTGTTGCAGACCAAAAATATGTTGTATGTAATGCTGACGAAGGAGATCCAGGAGCATTCATGGATAGAAGTATTCTAGAAGGAGATCCACATTCAGTTGTTGAAGCAATGGCAATAGCAGCATATACTGTAGGAGCAAATCAAGGATACATATATGTAAGAGCAGAATATCCTATTGCAGTTCATAGATTCCAAATAGCAATTGACCAAGCTAGAGAATATGGAATACTAGGAAAAAACATTTGGGGAACAGGATTTGATTTTGACTTAGATATAAGACTAGGAGCAGGAGCATTTGTATGTGGAGAAGAAACAGCCTTGCTTGAATCAATAGAAGGAAAAAGAGGACAACCAAGAGTAAAACCACCATATCCAGCAGTATCAGGATTATGGGGAAAACCAACATTAATAAACAATGTTGAAACATATGCCAATATAGCACAAATTATATTAAATGGAGCAGAATGGTACTCTTCAATAGGAACAGAAACATCAAAAGGAACTAAAGTATTTGCATTAGGAGGAAATGTAAATAATATAGGTCTTGTTGAAGTACCAATGGGAACTACTTTAAGAGAGATAGTTTATGATATAGGTGGAGGAATTCCAAACGGAAGAGATTTTAAAGCAGCACAAACAGGAGGACCTTCAGGAGGATGCATTCCTAAAGAACATTTAGATACACCAATTGACTATGAATCTTTAAAACAAATCGGTTCAATGATGGGATCTGGTGGACTAATTGTAATGGATGATACAAAATGCATGGTAGCATTAGCAAAATTCTACTTAGAATTTACAGTCAGTGAAAGTTGCGGTAAATGTACACCATGTAGAATAGGAACAAAAAGAATGTTAGAAACTTTAACAAAGATATGTGACGGAAAAGGAACTGAAGAAGACATACATAAGCTAGAAAAACTAGCAACTAATATAATAAAATCAAGTGTATGCGGATTAGGACAAAGTGCACCAAACCCAGTAATAAGCACATTAAAATATTTCAGAGACGAATATGAAGAACATGTAATTGACAAAAATTGTAGAGCAAAAGAATGTAAAGCAATGTCAAAAATCATTATTGATCCTGAAAAATGTAAAGGATGCGGTCTATGTCAAAGGTCTTGCCCAGTATCAGCAATAAAAGGAGAAGCAAGAGAAAAAAGAGAAATAGATCAAGATAAATGTATAAAATGTGGAACATGTTTAGCAAGTTGCCCATTTAAAGCAATTGGATAAAAATAAAAGTAATAATTCATCTAATAGAAAATCCTATTAGATAAAATAAATAGGAGGTTAATATGAGCGAAGAAATCGTAAATTTAACAATCGATAATCATGAAGTAAAAGTACCAAAAGGAACAACGATATTAGAAGCTGCAAAACAAATTGGAATTGATATACCTACATTATGCTTTTTAAAAGACATAAATGAAGTAGGAGATTGCAGAATGTGCATAGTTGAGGTAGAAGGAAGAAGAGGATTTGCAACTTCATGCATACAAAAAGTTGAAGAAGGAATGGTAGTTCATACAAACACACCAAATGTTGTTGAAGCAAGAAAAGTAGTGTTAGACTTAATCTTATCAAACCATCCACAAGATTGCTTAACATGTACCAGATCTGGAAACTGTGAACTACAAAAACTAGCAAATTCATTTAATGTCAAAAAAATAGAATTTGAAGGTGAGAGGAAAAAATACGAAATAGACGAAATTTCACCTTCAATAGTAAGGGACACTAATAAATGCATATTGTGTAGAAGATGTGTTGCAACATGTAAAAATGTACAAAAAATTGGAGCAATAGATTGCATAAATAGAGGCTTTGAATCTTGCATATCAACTGTAGATAATAAAAGCTTAAATGATGTAAACTGTACATTCTGTGGACAATGTATACAAAGTTGCCCAGTTGGAGCATTACACGAAAAAGAAACAATAGATGACGTATGGCTAAAATTAAAAGATCCAGATACATATGTAGTAGTACAAACTGCACCAGCAGTAAGAGCTGCATTAGGCGAAGAATTTGGAATGGAAGTTGGAACAAATGTAACAGGAAAAATGGTTACAGCACTTAAAAGATTAGGATTTGATAAAGTATTTGATACAAATACAGGAGCAGATTTTACAATAATGGAAGAAGCAAATGA
>CANPZM010000028.1 GCA_947589065.1 uncultured Clostridia bacterium | reverse complement strand
ACAATATAGAAATAACAAAAGACATAGAATTAGTATTTACAGACATAGATACAAATGCAACAGAGATGACAAATAAAGTAAAAGGAAAACTACAATTAGAAACACCGGAAAGAGAAGAAGAGGTTACTGGAGACGAAACAACGAACTTAGATTTTAAGATAGATATACCAGTAACAAAAGTATGGGCTGATGAAAGTGATGCAAAAGGTAAGAGACCAGAACAGATAGATATAGTATTAAAGGCTGACGGAAGCAAATATCAAACAGAAACACTAGACTTATCAAAACAAGACGGAGATGAAAGCACATGGAAACATACATTTACAGACTTACCAAAATATGATGAAGAAACAGGAGGAGAAATAACATATACAGTAGAGGAAAAAGAAAAGACAGCAGATGGATTAAAATTCTATAATAAAGGAAAAGCAGAAGGAGATAAAACGACTGGCTTTACAATAACCAATACAATAAATTATGCAAAAGTAGTAGTACATCATTACATATTAAACAGCAATAATAAAAGAGTGCCAGACTCAGAAGGACAAGAAGTTCCAGACGAGATAAAAGAAGGAAATGTAGGAGAACATTATGAAACACATCAGGCAACAAATATAGCACCAAACTATGAATATGTAAGAACAGATGGAGAAGAAAGTGGAGAAATGCCAGAAGGAGAGACAGAAGTAATTTACTATTATCAGTTAAAGACACCAAAAGTAAACGAACCAGCAATAACAAAAGAAGGACCAGAAGAAACAATAACAGATAAAGATGTTAAAATTCCATATACAATTCATTACACAGCAACAATAGAAGACTACATTGGAGATGCAACAGTAACAATAGTAGATACATTACCATATCATATAGATGCTCAAGCATCAGAGTTACAACAAGGACATTATGATCCATCAGAAAATACAATAACATGGACAGAAAACTATACAGATATAAATTCATTTGAAAAACAAGGAAACACAATAGATATAACAAAGAAAATAGAATTGTTGTTTACAGACATAAATATAGAAGCGACAGAAATGACAAATAAAGTAAAAGGAACGCTACAATTAAAGGAACCAGAAAAGACAGAAGAAAGCACAGATGAAGAGATAACAAACTTAGACTTCAAGATAGATATACCAGTAACAAAAGTATGGAAAGATGAAAATGATGCAAAAAGTAAGAGACCAGACCAGATAGAAATAATACTAAAAGCAGACGGAACAGAAAATCAAAGAGAAACCTTAGATTCTTCAAAAGAAGAAGGAAACAAAAATACATGGAAACATACATTTACAGAATTACCAAAATATAAGGAAACAGGAGAAAAGATAACATATACAATAGAAGAAGAAGGAAAGACAGATAATGCGTTAAAATACTACACAAAAGAAATAAGTCAAGACAATCCTGAAGAAGGAATAACAATAACAAATACAATAAATTATGCGAAAGTAGTAGTACATCATTACATATTAAATAGTGATAAACAAAGAGTACCAGACCAAGAAGGAAATGAAATTCCAGACGAGATAAAAGAAGGAAATGTAGGAGAATATTATGAAACACAACAATCAAGCAAGATAGCACCAAACTATAAATATGTAAAAACACAAGGACAAGAAAGCGGAGAAATGCCAGAAGGAGAAACAGAAGTAATTTACTACTATCAGCTAAAGACACCAGAAATAACTGAGCCAACAATAACAAAGACAGGACCAGAAGAAACAATAACAGATAAAAACGCAAAAGTTTCATATACAATCCGTTACACAGCAACAATAGAAGAATATATAGGAAACGCAACAGTAACAATAGTAGATGAGCTACCATACCATATTGACCAAGATGCATCAACATTAAAAGACGGAAAATATAATCCAACAAATAAAACAATAACATGGACAGAAAACTATACAGATATAAATTCATATGAACCAAAAGAAAACAATATAGAAATAACAAAAGACATAGAATTAGTATTTACAGACATAGATACAAATGCAACAGAGATGACAAATAAAATAAAAGGAAAACTACAATTAGAAACACCAGAAAAGGAAGAAGAAGTTACTGGAGATGAGACAACCAACCTAGACTTCAAGATAGATATACCAGTAACAAAAGTATGGGCTGATGAAAGTGATGCAAAAGGTAAGAGACCAGAAGAAATAGATATAGTATTAAAGAAGAATGAAGCAGAAGTAGCAGGAGGAACAGTAACATTAAATTCATCAAAACGAGCAGAAGATGAAAATACATGGAAACATACATTTACAGACTTACCAAAATATGATGAAGAAACAAGAGAAGAAATAACATATACAGTAGAAGAAAAAGGAAGGACAGATAATGCATTAAAATACTATACGACAGAGATAAGTCAAGACAATCCAGAAGAAGGAATAACAATAACAAATACAATAAATTATGCAAAAGTAGTAGTACATCATTACATATTAAACAGCAATAATAAAAGAGTGCCAGACTCAGAAGGACAAGAAGTTCCAGACGAGATAAAAGAAGGAAATGTAGGAGAACATTATGAAACACATCAGGCAACAAATATAGCACCAAACTATGAATATGTAAGAACAGATGGAGAAGAAAGTGGAGAAATGCCAGAAGGAGAGACAGAAGTAATTTACTATTATCAGTTAAAGACACCAAAAGTAAACGAACCAGCAATAACAAAAGAAGGACCAGAAGAAACAATAACAGATAAAGATGTTAAAATTCCATATACAATTCATTACACAGCAACAATAGAAGACTACATAGGAGATGCAACAGTAACAATAGTAGATACATTACCATATCATATAGATGCTCAAAGATCAGAGCTACAGCAAGGACATTATGATCCATCAGAAAATACAATAACATGGACAGAAAGCTATACAGATATAAATTCATTTGAAAAACAAGGAAATACAATAGACATAACAAAGAAAATAGAATTATTATTTACAGACATAAATATAGAAGCGACAGAAATGACAAATAAAGTAAAAGGAACTCTACAATTAAAGGAACCAGAAAAGACAGAAGAAAGCACAGTTGAAGAGGTAACAAACTTAGACTTCCAGATAGATATACCAGTAACAAAAGTATGGAATGATGAAAGCAATGCAAAAAGTAAGAGACCAGACCAGATAGAAATAATACTAAAAGCAGATGGAACAGAAAACCAAAGAGAAACGTTAGATTCTACAAAACAAGAAGGAAATGAAAATACATGGAAACATACATTTACAGAATTACCAAAATATAAGGAAACAGGAGAAAAGATAACATATACAATAGAAGAAGAAGGAAAGACAGATAATGCGTTAAAATACTACACAAAAGAAATAAGTCAAGACAATCCTGAAGAAGGAATAACAATAACAAATACAATAAATTATGCGAAAGTAGTAGTACATCATTACATATTAAATAGTGATAAACAAAGAGTGCCAGCAAAAGAAGGTGGAGAAGTTCAAGACGAAATAATAGAAGGAAAAGTAGGAGAGCATTATGATACACATAAAGCAACGAATATAGCACCAAACTATGAATATGTAAAAACAGAAGGAAAAGCAAGTGGAGAAATAGAAGAGGGACAAGTAGAAATAATATACTATTATCAACTAAAGACACCAGAAATAACTAAACCAACAATAACAAAAACTGGACCAGAAGAAACGATAACAAACAAAGATAGTAGAGTAACATATACAATCCATTACACAGCAACAATAGAGGAATATATAGGAAAAGCAAAAGTAACAATAGTAGATGAACTACCATATCATATAGACCAAGGTGCATCAGAATTAAAAGAAGGTAAATATAATCCAACAGACAAAACAATAACATGGACAGAAAGCTATACAGATATAAATTCATATGAATCAAAAGGAAACAATATAGAAATAACAAAAGACATAGAATTAGTATTTACAGATATAGATGTAAATGCAACAGAAATGACAAACACAGTAAAAGGAAAATTACATTTAGAGACACCAGAAAAGGAAGAAGAAGTTACTGGAGATGAGACTACAAATCTAGATTTCAAGATAGATATACCGGTAACGAAAATATGGAATGACGAAAATAATACACATAGTAAGAGACCAGAAGAAATCGATATAGTATTAAAAGCAGATGGAAACGAATATCAGACAGAAACATTAGACTCATCAAAACAAGATGGAGATGAGAACACATGGAAACATACATTTACAGATGTACCAAAATATAATGAACAAAGAGAAGAAGTAGTTTATACAGTAGAAGAGAAAGAAAAGACAACAGATGGATTAAAATTCTATAATAAAGGAGAAACAGAAGGAGATAAAACTTCGGGATTTACAATAACGAATACATTTGAAGTTCCAGGAGATACAATCAATATACCTGTAACAAAAATTTGGGATGACAAAAGTGATAAAGATGGACAAAGACCAGAAGAGATAGATATAGTATTAAAAGAAAATGGCAATGAAAATAGAAGAGAGACATTAAATATAGGAAATAGAACAAGTGATAACAACACGTGGGAGTATACATTTGAAGGCTTAAGAAAATATGACGAAAATGGAGATGAAATTCAATATACAGTTGAAGAAGAAGCAAAAGCACCAGAAGACTTAGAATACTATAGAACATCAATAAGTGAAGGAAAGGTAGAAGAAGGAGTAACAATAACAAACACAATAAATTATGGAAAAGTTACTGTACATCATTATGTAGAAGGTACAGAAAATAAAAAAGTACCATCAAAACTAGGTGAAGATAATGTAGTAGAAGATGTACTAATAGAAGGAACAATCGGAGAAAATTACAAAACTCATCAATCAGAAGATATAGCACCAAATTATGAATATTCAAGAGTAGATGGTGAGACATCAGGAGAGATGACAGAAACACCAATAGAGGTAACATACTATTATAAACTAAAAGATCCAAAGGTTAATTCAGAACTAACGAAAGATGGACCAGAAACTGTAATAACAAATATTGATGAAAAAATACCATATACCGTACATTACACAGCGACAATAGAAGACTACATAGGAGATGCAACACTAACAATAGTAGATAAACTACCATATCATATAGATGAAGAAGCATCAGATAAGCAAGAAGGTGTATATGATGCGAATGAGAAGACATTAACTTGGACAGAAGAAATAAAAGACATTAATACATATAATGAATATAAAAATAAGATTAATATAACTAAGAATTTAAAACTGGTATTTACAGACATGGACATAGATGCAGAAAATATAACAAATGAAGTAACAGGAACATTAAAATTAAAAACACCAGAAAAGACAGATGAGAAGAATACAACAGAAGAAACAGAAGTAAACTTTAAGATAGATATACCAGTAGAGAAGATATGGGAAGATAAGTCAGACAAAAATCAAAAGAGACCAGAAGAGATAGAATTAGTACTAAAAGAAAATGGAACAGAAAAGAAAACAGTAACAATAAGTAAAAAAGAACATGAAGATAAGAATGATGCCAATAAGTGGAAGTATACATTTAAGAATTTACCAAAATATAATGAATCAAGGGAAGAAATCACATATACAGTAGAAGAAAAAGCAAAGAATAAAGATGATTTAAAATACTATGATTTACAGATAGATGAAGAAAATGTGGAAAACGTAATAACAATAACAAATATAATTGATTATGGAAAAGTAACAGTGCATCATCATATATTTGGAACAGAAGAAAAGGTACCAGCGAAAGATGGAGGAACAGTAAAAGACAAAATTATAGAAGGAAAAGTAGGAGAAGAGTATCAAACAGAGCAAGCAGAAAATGTAAGTCCAAATTATGAATATGTAATAACAGAAGGAAACGAAGATGGAGAAATCCAAGAAGACCCAACAGAAGTAACATACTACTATAGATTAAAAGATCCAAAAGTAACAGAGACAGATGTAATAAAAGAAGCACCAAGTAAAATAACAAGTAAAACAGAAAAAGTACCATATACGATTAAATATGTAGCAGTAGTAGACGAATATATAGGAAATGCAAAGGTAACAATAGTAGATAAGCTACCATATCATATAGATGAAAAACTATCAGAATTGGCAGGAGGAACATATAACGAAAAAGAAAAGACAATAACATGGACAGAAGAAATAACAGGAATAGATACATATAAAGGTGAGAAAAATATAATAAAAATAAATAAAGAAATAAAACTATTATATACAGACATAGATGTACTAAAGGATAGTATGGTAAATACAGTAACAGGAAGACTAGACTTGTTAAAAACAAATACACATTATGAAGATAAAGATGAAGGAAAGACCAAAGTAGAAATACCAGGAGAAGTAATAGTAAAATACAAAGACAAAAATACAGAAGAAGAAATAGAGGAGCCAGTAACAAAGAAAGATAAGGTAGGAAAAGAATTTGATATAACACCAGATAAGAAAGAAATTCCTGGCTATACATTAATAGAGGAACCAGAAGAGAAGACAGGAAAATATACAGAAGATCCACAAGAGAAAACATATTACTATGCAAAGAATACAGCAGTTCATGTAACGTATGTGGACAAACTAACAAAAGAAGAGATAGCAAAAGATGAGCTAATAGAAGGATACGAAGGAAAAGATTATACAACAGAGCCAAAAGAAGTAGAAAATTATAGGTTTGTGGAGAATACAGATAATACAGAAGGAAAGATGGCAAGAGAAAGAATAGAGGTAATATACTATTATATAAGACCAGCAAGGGTAGTAGTAAGATATGTAGAGAAAGAAACAGAAAAAGACTTAATAGAGCCAGAAGAGATACCAGGATATCAAGATGATAAATATACGACAGAAGAAAAACATTTGAAATTCTACAATTTGGTAGAGAAACCAGAGAATGCAGAAGGAAATATGGCAGTAACAGTAGAGACAGACGCAGACGGAAAAGTAACAATAAAAGATGTAACATATGTAACATACTACTATGAGAAAAAGCCATTTAATTTAACACTAGAAAAAGAAATAGACAGTATAATATTAAATGGAAAGACAATAAAAGTAGATGGAGATTTAGGAAAAGCAGAGATATACAGAAAGGCCGTAAATACAAGTAAAATAGAGGTAGTATATACGTTAAAGGTAACGAATACAGGAGAGTTAGCAGGAAAAGGAACAATAAGAGAGAGTATACCAAGTGGAATGACAATGGAGAAGGCAAAGAATACTAGCTGGAAGATAAATGATAGTAAGGCAATATTGGAGACAGAGAATATTAATCCAGGAGATGAAAAAGAGTATAAAGTAAGATTAACATGGAGGTCAAGTTCAGCGAATATAGGACAGAAGACGAATATGGCAGAGATAGTGTCAACAGAGAATGAGGCAGGATTTGAGGAGATAATGAAGGTTGATAATGTTGATACAGCTGATTTGATAATTGCAATTGGTACTGGTAATGAGATAATCAATGAGGTGCTAATTGAAAATGTGACAATGGGAATGATGCTTCTTGGGGTGATTGTGTTAGCAAAATGGCAGAGAAAAAAAGAGGAACAATAGTATAGAAATTTCTAATAAATGAGGCGGAAAATAAGCAATTCTGCCTCATTTTTGTATACTTTTGCAGGACGTTAAAAAAATCATATATTAATTTTTGAAGTGACATGCAGTACTTATTTTTTAGTAATTTCAAAATATAGATATTAATTTGATGCGACGCGTAGCGACCAAATGGAGTGAAAAAATCACTGATTTTTGAACGTAATGCGATTGGCATTGTCCCCCATCTAATATTCGATGGAGACAATGCCCCGCAAGGAGCAAAAATTAATATCTATATTTTGAAATTACAGTATTATTATTAAGGAACAAAAAAATTAATATATGTTTTTTTAACTGTGAAGAGTAATTTTTTTGCTTTGATGATGTTATTAAGGAAAAGGCTGTTTCCCTAATAATTTCAAAAAATGTAAATTAAAAGATAAGCAAATAAAAAATGATTAAAACAGATAGACTAAAACGGTATAAATCCGTAATAGTCTATCTGTTTTTTTGACTAAAAAACGCCGAAAGTCTACTTATAATAAAATTGTTACTTATATATAAATAATTAAAATAAAAGATAAATAATAAATAATAAGGAAAATAAGGGGATAAGTAAAATGTTATCAAAGCTAAAGGAAAAAATTAAAGAGAAGAAAAATAATGGAGACAATTTCGAAAGCAAAAGTGGAAATAGGTCTGTAATTAAACGAAATATTGTAATTGGAATTACACTCATAGCCATATTTAGTATATCATTAATAAGTTTAATATTATTTTTCGGAAAACGAGAGAGTGTAAAGAAAAATAATGAAGTATATGATCCTGCATTAGCAAGAGCAATGACATATCCACGAGTAAAAGAAGGTGAAGATGGTACAGGTTGCGATTTTGTTAAGTTTGATGCATTTTTCCTAGCAGATTTAGATGAAGATCCAACTAATGAAGCAGATGCAGTACGTGGAACATGTAAGGAAATAGGAACAGAAGATACACTTTATATGGAGTTAAATGTATTGACAAATGGAACATTAACAGAAGGCAAAATAGAAATCCAAAGTGATAACTTTTACTTACAAACTGTATTACCAAAAGATGGAGAAATAAAAGAAAATGCAGTTAGTAATAACACAAAAGAAATATTATTAAAAGATATAAATAGTGGAACACAAAAAACACTAACAGGAATAGTAAGAAGTGGTGATTATTCATATGGTAGTAGAAAAACAGAAGCAATAGGAAATGATATAAGCAAATATAGCAAAAAAAATAAAATAATATTAACTGGAAAACATAAAGATAATGATGGACGAATAACAAATATAAAAAAGGAAGTAGAATTTGATGTAGACTGGTATGGAACAGTTGAAGCAGAGTTACCACAATATGTATGGGGAAGAGATTATAAAAGCCAAAATAAAGATATAAATGGAATAGTTGATGAAGAAAATGAAGAAATTAATTTAGAATTTGAAGTTGCAGTAAAAGAAACAAGAAATGAATTAAATATTTTAAAATCAGAGATAAAAGGAACTATACCCGAATTAGGTGGTGAAAAAGCAACAAAATTTGAAGTAACAGGTATAAATACGAATTATGAATGGAATAAGGATGATGGAAATTTTACAGCATGGACAGAAGCAACAATAGATGACAAACAAAATATAACATCTGTAGCATATAGTGCTACAGAAGATAATTATAAAATAAACTTTTATACTTTAAAAGTAACATACCCAATAGAAGCATATAAAAATTTAGGTGAAGATACAATTGAATATAAAATACCAATTAAAGCATATTATGAAGGTAGCAATAATCCTAATACAAAAGATGGATTTAAAAATCCATATATATCAAATACTGCACAAGATATTATAACAGTATACTATAGAAAACCACAAGGAACAATAGCTAGATTTGATGTAACTGTAGGAAAAGTATTGTGGGAGCCAAGATATAGATATATAGTTGAAAAAGACAAACCATTAAAAATATATAACGAAATATCAGAAGAGGAAAAAAATGATACATATATTGTAAAATGGGATGGATATACAGGAAGTGATGGAAATTCATCAGGCGGAATGATAATGAAAGAAACAGAAGACGGCAATGAGCAACAAGTAGATAAATTTATACCTGTTGAAGGTCCAGAACAAAGCATGGAAAATGTTACAACAAATATTGGATTATACTTTTCTGATCCAACAAATATGCTAGGTGAAGAAGGAGAAATAAAAGTATATGATGATGTAACTAATCAACTATTAGAAACATTTAATAAAAATAATTGGGATAGGTATACAAGTGTAAATCCTTATAAATATAGTGCACCAGTAAAACATATAAGAATAGAAACAAGTGAGACTAAAGCTAATTCAAGTATAACAATATATAACATAAAAGAATTAGATGATGAATATATAACAACAAATTATAGTAAAGAAGAATTTGATAAATTTGAATACATTAAATCAAATTTGGTAGGATATATTGGTAAAAAGAAAATAACAGCTGACATGCATAGTGCGGAATATGAAGCACCAATTTCAGAAGTAAAAGTAAATATAGATCCATCAGTAATGTCAACACAAGAAACAGAAAAAAATGTAAATATAAAAATAAGCCCAGAAACATTAGAAACAAACCATGAAGAAAAATGGTCAAATGCTTCATTTTTACTAAAACTACCTGAGAAAATAATAGATGTTGAATTAAACGAAGTAAAATCATCAAATAATGCAGTAAGGATTTTAAATTCAGAAACATATGAAAAAGATGGAAATATATACATAAAAATCTTAACAGAAAATGAAAATCCAACAACATATTCATTAACAATAAACTGTAATATAACACCAGATCCAAGAAGTGTAACAGTAACATCAAGTATAGATTTATATGCAACTAATGAAAACTGTACGAATTATATAAATTCAGTAAAAGATGTATATGATGTAAATGAAAATTCAAATAAATCAGAAATGGTAGCACATGCTAATGTAAGTGTAAGCTTAATATCTCCGAATTCTTTATTAACAAATCAATATGCGACAGATTATGATAATGAGGGAAGTGAAGCTGTAGCACCACAGATAGCACAAGTAAGTAAAGATAGACAAAGTGCCAAAATAAATATTGAACTAAAGAATAATTATACAAGTACAATAAGTAAAGTAAAAATATTAGGAAGAGTACCACATCGAGATAATAAATATGTTATAAATGGAGAACCATTAGGTTCAGACTTTACGGCTCAAATGAACAGTACAGGAATTCAATTACCAAGTGAATTACAAGAAGTAGCAACAGTATATTATTCAACAAATGGTGATGCAACACAAGAAATTGATGATATAAATAATAAATGGGATAAGTCACCAAGTGATTTTTCAGAAATAAAGAGTTATTTAATAGACTTAGGTGAATACGAAGTACCTGAAAATGAAAAGTATGATTTATCTTATGATATCACAATTCCAAGAGGTCTAAATTATAATCAAATATCATATAGTCATTATGCAGTATATTTTAGCTTAGATACAACAGAAGGAAGATATAAAACCCAAACCGAGCCAAATAAAGTAGGATTTATGGTAACAAAACAATATGATTTAGAAATCGTAAAGTATCAAAAAGACTCTAAAAAAATAATTGCAGGAGCAACATATCTAATAAAAGAAAAAAATTCTGAAGAAGGAAAGACTAGAATTACAGACGTAGATGGAACCATAAAATTAGAAGGATTATATGCTGAAAGAGAGTACATAATAAAAGAAATAAAAAGTCCAGAAGAATATGAATTAAATGAAAATGAAGTAGAATTTACAACAAAAGAAGAAGATGGAATATTAAAAGTAGAAGAAAATGGAAAAAATACAAAGGAAATATATGTAATAGAGCCAAGTGATAAAAATGATTATACTGTGCATATTGAAGTCGAAGATAAAATAAAAGCAAAATTAGTATTAACCAAAAAAGAACTTGGAACTGATAAAACTTTAGCAAGAATAAAATTTAAAATAACTGGAAAAGGTTTCCCTGAAAAAGGAAGAATAATAACAACAAATAATGATGGAAAAATAGAATTAGAAGGTATTTGTTTAGATGAAACATATAATTTAGAAGAGATAAAAGCAGAAGGATACTACTTGTCAAAAACAATAACATTTTCAATTACAAGTACAGGAGACCAGTTTGAAACACAGATAACAGGAGATAATGTAACAGGAAGTGTAACAAATATAGATGAAAAACCAGTACTAAATATTGAAATGAAAAATATAAAAATTCCAACTTATGATTTAGAAATACTAAAAATAGAAAAACAAACAGTAATGGATACATCAAAAGAGCAAGAAGAAGCACAATCAGAAATAAAACCTATACCTAATGCTAAATTTACATTATATAAAGATAATAAAGAAATTGGAGAGTATACAACATCAGATGCAGGTATAATAACAATAAAAAATTTATATGTGTATGAACAAGAAAAAGATATTAATCAAACATATATACTAAAAGAAACTGGTGTGCCAGATGGTTATTCAAAAGTAAAAGATATAGTGTTTAGAGTGCAAAACAATGGAGGAAAACTTGAATTTGTAGAAGAATTAAGTGAAGGACAGAGTGCAAAAAATTATGAAGTTGACAATAACAAAATAAAAATAACAATTGAAGATAATCCATCATTTAAATTAATAAAAAAGGATGAAAATGGTAATAGATTAAAAGATGTAAAATTTGCAATATATAATATTGATGACGGAGAAATTCCAGCAAGAAATAGTAAAAATGAATTAATAGGTACTAAAACAAAAATAAATGGTAAAGAATATTATGTTGTAAAAACAAATGAACAGGGAGAAATAACAATAGATTTACCTGAAGGATTATATAAAGCGTTAGAAGTAGAAGCACCAGAAAAATATGATATAAAAACAGCATCATATTATTTTGGAATTGGAGCATCTAGAGAAGGAAGTTGGTCTTTAGACATAGAAGAAGGGTTTGCCTTTGGCGGAGTAGAAGAAGGGGATGCAATTAGTGGAGACGATGATGATAGAATAAACTCAATATTCAGAACATCTGATGGTGGTTATATAGCTGCTGGAGAATTTGATTCTAGAACCATGAGAATAGATGAGGAACATATTTTAACTAACTGTGGATCTTGGAGTGATGGATATATAATAAAATATAATTCTAATGATAAAATAGATTGGGTACAAACAATACATGGAAACAATGATGATAATGTTGCATCAGTTATAGAGACAGAAGACAATAATTATATTGTAGCAGTAAATACTTATTCAAAAGATATTATTACATTAGAAACTGGAGAAGAAATAAGAAATGATAAAAATAATAATCAAGATAATAATGGAATGATAATTAAATTAAACAAAGATGGTAAATATATATCTAGTAAATGTACAGGAAATATTTCTGAATTAATAAATACAAATGACGGAGGGTATGCAATAGCTGGATATGTTCAAAATGGAACTGACATAGGAGACGGAAATATCATAGACATAGAGGGAACCTCATGGTATAACTGTTTAATAATAAAATTTAACAATAATGATGAAATTCAATGGTATAAAGCATTTGGCGGAAATGGTTATGACAAAATAAATTCAATTATTGAATGTGAAACAGGAGAATATGTTATTACAGGAGCTTTTAGATCAGATATTATAAATCTAACAGAAAATATACAGTTAATACATACGGAAAATGATTATTCATCTGATGGAATGATAATAAAACTAAGTGATAAAGGAGACGTTATTTGGGGTAAAACAGTTAAAGGAGAAGGAGAGGATGAAATTAATGCCGTTGTTGAAACAAATTCAGGAGATTATATTGCAGTTGGATATTTTTCAGATGATGTTATTGATATAGGAAATGACAAACAGCTCATTGCAAAAGATGAATATACTAGTAATATAGATGGATTTATAATAAAATATGATCAAAACGGAAACACAATATTTGGTAAATCTATAGGAACATATGCTAGTGACGAGATAATAAATATACAGAAAGATAATGACGAAAATTATTTAGTAGAAATTTATTCTAATGGAGAAAGAAGAGATGATTTAGAACCAGATGATGATATTATTATTTTGGATGGATATACAATAGCAAAATTTGATGAAAATTTAAACTTAAAAGGAATGTTTAATGGAGAATTTGATTGTGTATATAGACAATCAGCTGATGAATATACAAATGTATTAAATATATCAAATGATGGTGAATATTTGATAGGATTCAATTTTTCACATAAATTTCTAAATCTAGGAAATATTGCAATAGAGAATAAATATGGTAATAATTGGTATAACACAAATATAGGAATAGTAAAATTAAAAGAAAAAAAGTTTACAGGCATAACAGCAAGAACAGGTAAGGGAATTGAAGGAAGCAAAGATGAATTTGTTGAACTAGTTGATACAACAGATGATGGAGGCTATATATCAGTAATTCGCTTTAATTCAGATACTCTTGATTTAGGAAATGGAATTACAGTAAATAAAACCGATAATGGAGATTACGACATAGCAGTAGCAAAATATAATAATTTTAATGAATGTATTTGGGCAAGTGTTGTTGGAGGAGACGGAGAAGAAAAATTTTATTCTATAGTTGGAGATGAAGATGGAGGATGTACTTTAGTAGGAACATTTGATGGATCAAATTTAAATATTGATGGTGAAATTAATATAGAAAATAAAAGCATACATAGAGAAGAAATGATTGGATATATGTATAATAATATAGACGGAATATTAATAAAATATGATAAAAATGGAAACATTGCTTGGTATAATAGTTTAAGTGGAACTGGTTCAGAAGAAATCACATCAGTATCAAAAACTAATGATGGAGGATATATAATTTGTGGTGCTTTTGATTCACAAACAGCAAATCTAGGAGATAGTATAACCTTTAAAAATGATAGTAAAAATATAACAGCAGATTCAATTATAGTAAAATATAATCAAAATGGTAAAATTGAATGGTCACAAAAAATGTCAGGACCTGGTGATGATTTTGCAGAATATGCATATGAAACTAGTGATGGAGGAATGATATTAGGAGGAGATGCTAGTTCAATAAATTTGAATTTGGGAAATAATCAAATAGAAGAACAAAAGTATCAAGGCATAATAGCTAAATATGATAAAAATAGAAAAGTTGAATGGACAAAAGATATAGAAAATACAAATATATATTGCATTAAACAAACATCAGATGGAGGTTTTATAGCAGGAGGAGAATTAAATACATACGACTCCGATATAAAGATTGATTTAGGAAATGGTATAAGTGCAGCATCAGATTTCAACTCTGCTATTTTGATAAAATATGATGCTTATGGAAATACATTATGGGCAAATTGCATCGATGGCGACTATAGTAAAGATGTTGGTATATATGACATAAAAGAAACAGAAGATGGAGGATGCATAGTAGCTGGATACACAAGTAAAGGTGATATTGGTATAGGGGTAGGCTTAAAAGAAGGCGGTATACTTATAAAATATGATGTTGACGGTAAAGCTATCTGGGGATATGGCGGAATTCCTAATGAAGATTTCTGCACAGTGGCAGAAACGCAAAATGGAGAATTTATAATTTATGGAGGTTTTTCAACTGAGAAATTAAATATAGATAATAAGTTCATAATAAAAAATAGTTCAGAAAAGATTATAGGAGATTATTCTAGAAAATATTATAGTGATGGAATAATTGCTAAAATAACACCTGAAATGGGAGTATCTGAAGAACAAGAATTAGTAGTAAATAATAAATTAAAAGAATTTAAAATAACTACAGATGTGCAAGAAATTAATGGAGAAAAAGGTGGAAGTATAGATGGAGAGGACAAGCAACCATATGAAAAAGTAGAATATGGAAAATCAAATAAATTACCAATAAAAATGATACCAAAACCAGAATATGAAATAATTTCAATTACAGTAAATGGACAAGAATGGGACTATAAAGATAATATTGATGAATTAGATGGAAGCTATACAATGCCAACATTTAATAATATGGATGAAAATAAACATATAGTAGTAACTTATAGCAAGAAGACTAATAAAATAGTATTAAAAAAAGTTGACAGTAAAACAAAAGAAGGAATACCAGGTGTAAAATTTGAATTAAATCAAATAGAAGAAAGAGCAACACCACAATTAGAATACAATTTAGTTGACAACGGAGAAGATTATAAAGTTATAAATAGAGATGCAGAAGAACATTTTGATAAAGTATTAACAAATAATGGTAATGAAACAGTAATTATTGATTATGATAGTGAAATTAAACAAACAGAGGGAATAATAGGAAATTTAGAAATACCAGAAGGTGAAGACTATTATTTTGTACCAAATGAAGATAATAATGGATATGTGCCAACTAATAGTGCTACTTATCAACAGAAACAAACAGGAAACCCAAGTGAAGAAGGAAAACAAGAGACTACAGCACATGGATATATAAAAATAGACTTAAGTAGTCTAAATAAAGATGAATTATATACTTTAGTTGTAAATGCACGAGTATCAAGTGAAAATGGTTGTGATTTGGGATATGCAACAATAAGAGATGATAAAATAGTACCAGAAAAAGGTGATAGAGATGGTCAATTTATATTCATATCAGGAGAATACGGGGACTCAACACAAGCAAAAGATTATAATTCAAAAGTACTTCAAGGAGGCCAAATATACTACTTGCATTTAGGATATTATAAAGATTCAAGTCAAGATAGTGGAGAAGATCAAATAGTATTTAATAATAATATAAAATTATATAAAACACAGGTAAAAAAATATAACTTTATTGACGAAGCAGGAAAATATATACCAAATAATTTAAATGAGAAAAATACAACTGCAAATTCTTATATAGAATTAGACCTAGAACAAGAAACAGAATCATATGCAGTTGTGATAAATGCAGAAACACAAATAGAAGAAGATACAGGATATCTATATGCACATATAACAGAAGATAAAACAACAGAAGATTATGATAATTCATATAATAGAGTTATGAATGTAACAGGAAATACTAGTGACACAGAGTATATAAAAATAATTGAAGGAGGTTCAAAGTACTATATACATTTAGGATATAAAAATTTTGAAAATACTACTAATACAGCTAAAATTAATAGTATTAAATTATATAAGACTAAAACTATAAGCTATGGCTTCAAACAAACCGACGAAGGATATGAATCAACAAATGAAGGAATGGATAATACAACTTGCAATTCGTATATAGAACTTAACCTAGATGGGTGTCAAGGAAGATATGATTTGACATTAAATGCAGAAATATCAACAGACTCTGGAGATTTAGGATACGCCAATATAACAATGGATAAAGAAGCACCAGAATATCATGATAGTACAGGACAATTTATTAGATTATATGATGTAAGAGAACCTGATAACTATTCAGTAACTTTAAATGGAGGATACACATATTATTTGCATTTAGGATATTATAAAGATAATTCATCAAATGACAATAGTACAAAAGATAAATTTAGAATAAATAGTATAAGATTAGTTCCAAGCAGTTCAGATTTATATTTTACAGAAGTAGAAACAAACAGTAAAGGTGAGGCAATAACAGAAATACCTTTTGGAAAATATGAAATAATCGAAAAAGAGACACCAGACGGCTATGTTCCAATAGAAGAAATGATTATAAAATTCAAACAAAATGATATGGATATTGAAACTAATACAAAGAATCATAATGTAACAAAAATAGAAGAAAATGGAGAAGTTATATTTGAAATAGCAAATGAAAAAGCAGGAAAAATAAAAGTACGTCACCTAACAAAAGAAGGTGAACAGCCAATAGCACCAGATGAATTTCAAGAAGGAAAAGTAGGCGATTCATATACTACAAAACCATATTTAGATTTAGATAAATATGACTTAGAAAAAGATGATGAAGGAAACTATAAATTTCCACCAAATGCAAATGGAAATTTTAAAGAACAAGAAGAGGAAATAATATATTATTATGTGGAAAAAGAAACTCCATTAGTAGTACATCATTACATAGAAGGAACAAATACACCAGTACCATTAGCTAGTGGTGAGTTAGCAAGTGATGAGAAAAAGAGTGGAAAAGAAGGAGAAACATACACAACAGACGCAATACCAGAAAATGAGCTATCAGCTGAGTATGAATTGTCAACAATACCTCAAAATGCAAAAGGAAAATATGAAAATGATGAAATAGTAGTAACATATTTCTATAAAAAAGTACAAAGGAAAGTAACAATAATAAAATTGCAGGAAGATGATGAAATACCACTTGAAGGAGCAAAATTCACAGTAAAGAATAAGGCAACTGAGGAAACACAAGAATATGAAACAGATGCAAATGGAAAAATAGAACTTGTATTGGAAGTAGGACAATATACAATAACTGAAACGCAAGCACCAGAAGGATACGAACTACCAACAAACCCAGAAACAGAAATAACTATATCTAAAGAATCAGAAAATCAAGAAATAAAAATAACAAATGCAAAAGAAAAAGGAACTGTAAGTGTATATCATTATATAAATAAAACTACAGAATTTGTACCTTTATTAGATGGAAATAAAGCTCAGTTAGAAAAGAAAACAGGAGAAATAGGACAAATATATGCAACAAAAGAAAAAGATGATGTAGCTAAAGGGTATAAACTAACTGAAGAACCAGGAAATGCAAGTGGTAATTATAAAAAAGGTAATATAGATGTATTTTATTTCTATGAGAAAATAGGAGGAAATGTAACTGTACACCATTATGTAGAAGGAACAACAGACACAAAAGTACCATCAAAATATGGAAATGGTCAAGTTGTAGAAGATGTAATAATAGAAAAAGAGTTAGATGAGCCATATACTACAGAACAATCAGAAGATATAGCACCTAACTATGAATTTTCAAGAGTTGAAGGACCAACTACAGGGGTAATCGAAGAAGGACCAAAAGAAGTAACATATTATTACAAACTAAAGGAGCCTACAATAGAAACACCAACGATAACAAAAACTGGACCACAAGAAACAATAACAGACAAAAATGCAAAAATCCAATATACAATCCATTACACAGCAACAATAGAGGAATATATAGGAAATGCAACAGTAACAATAGTAGATGAGCTACCATATCATATAGATGACCAAGAATCAGTATTAAAGGATGGACAATATAGTGAAGCAGATAAAACAATAACATGGACAGATGAAATAGCAGATATAAACACATATGAAGGAAACAATAATACTATAGAAATAACAAAAGACATAGAGTTAGTATTTACAGATATAGATACAAATGCAACAGAAATGATAAACAAAGTAAAAGGAAAACTACAATTAGAAACACCAGAAAAGGAAGAAGAAGTTACTGGAAGCGAAACAACCAACTTAGACTTTAAGATAGATATACCAGTAACCAAAGTATGGGATGATGAAAGTAATGCAAAAGGTAAGAGACCAGAACAGTTAGATATAGTATTAAAAGCTGACGGAAGCGAATATCAAACAGAAACAATAGACTTATCAAAACAAGACGGAGATGAAAACACATGGAAACATACATTTACAGAATTACCAAAATATGATGAAGAAACAGGAGAAGAAATAACATATACAGTAGAAGAAAAAGAAAATACAGCAGATGGATTAAAATTCTATAATAAAGGAGAAGCAGTAGGAGATAAAACGACAGGCTTTACGATAACAAATACACTAAACTATGCAAAAGTAGTAGTACATCATTACATATTAGACAGCAATAATAAAAGAGTGCCAGACTCAGAAGGACAAGAAGTTCCAGACGAGATAAAAGAAGGAAATGTAGGAGAACATTATGAAACACATCAAGCAACAAATCTAGCACCAAACTATGAATATGTAAGAACAGATGGACAAGAAAGTGGAGAAATGCCAGAAGGAGAGACAGAAGTAATTTACTATTATCAGTTAAAGACACCAAAATTAACAGAACCAACAATAACAAAAGAAGGACCAGAAGAAACAATAACAGATAAAGATGCAAAAATACCATATACAATTCACTACACAGCAACAATAGAAGATTACATAGGAAACGCAACAGTAACAATAGTAGATGAGCTACCATATCATATAGATGACCAAGCATCAGAGCTACAACAAGGACATTATGATTCAGCAGAAAATACAATAACATGGACAGAAAGCTATACAGACATAAATTCATTTGAAAAACAAGGAAATACAATAGATATAACAAAAGAAATAAAACTAGTATTTACAGACATAGATATAAATGCAACAGAAATGACAAATAAAGTAAAAGGAAAAATACATTTTGAAACACCAGTAAAGGATGAAGAAGTAGATACAAATGAGACAACAAACTTAGACTTTAAGATAGATATACCAGTAACGAAAGTATGGAATGATGAAAGCAATGCAAATAGTAAGAGACCAGAGCAGATAGAAATAATACTAAAAGCAGACGGAACAGAAAATCAAAGAGAAACCTTAGATTCTTCAAAACAAGAAGGAAACGAAAATACATGGAAACATACATTTACAGAATTACCAAAATACAAAGAAACAGGAGAAAAGATAACATACACAGTAGAAGAAAAAGGAATGACAGATGATGCATTAAAATATTATGAAACAGATATAGCAGAAGACAATCCAGAAGAAGGAATAACAATAACAAATACAATAAATTATGCAAAAGTAATAGTACATCATTACATATTAGATAGTGATAATCAAAGAGTGCCAGCAAAAGAAGGTGGAGAAGTTCAAGACGAGATAATAGAAGGAAATATAGGAGAACATTACGATACACATAAAGCAAGCAATGTAGCACCAAACTATGAATATGTAAAAACAGAAGGAAAAGCAAGCGGAGAAATAGAAGAAGGGCAAATAGAAATAATATACTATTATCAATTGAAAACGCCAGAAATAACTGAACCAACAATAACAAAAACAGGACCAGAAGAAACAATAACAAACAAAGATAGTAGAGTAGCATATAAAATCCATTACACAGCAAAAATAGAAGAATATATAGGAAAAGCAACAGTAACAATAGTAGATGAGCTACCATATCATATAGACCAAGATGCATCAGAATTAAAAGAAGGTAAATATAGTCCAACAGAAAAAACAATCACATGGACAGAAGAAATAACAGATATAAATACATATGAAGGAATCAAAAACACTATAGATATAACAAAAGACATAGAATTAGTATTTACAGATATAGATGTAAATGCAACAGAAATGACAAATAAAGTAAAAGGAAAAATACAATTAGAGACACCAGAAAAGGAAGAAGAAGTTACTGGAGACGAAACAACAAATTTAGACTTTAAGATAGATATACCTGTAACGAAAATATGGAATGACGAAAATAATACACATAGTAAAAGACCAGATAAAATAGATATAGTATTAAAAGCTGACGGAAGAGAATATCAAACAGAAACATTTGACTCATCAAAACAAGCAGATGATGAAAACACATGGAAATATACATTTAAAGATGTACCAAAATATAATGAACAAAGAGAAGAAGTAGTTTATATAGTAGAAGAGAAAGAAAATACAACAGATGGATTAAAATTCTATAATAAAGGAGAAGCAGTAGGAGATAAAACTACAGGATTTACAATAACAAATACATTTGACGTTCCAGGAGACACAATCAATATACCTGTAACAAAAATTTGGGATGACAAAAGTGATAAAGATGGACAAAGACCAGAAGAGATAGATATAGTATTAAAAGAAAATGGCAATGAAAATAGAAGAGAAACACTAAATATAGAGAATAGAACAAGTGATGATAACACATGGGAGTATACATTTGAAGGCTTAAGAAAATATGATGAAAATGGAGATGAAATTCAATATACAGTTGAAGAAGAAGCAAAAACGCCAGAAGATTTAAAATACTATAAAACATCAATAAGTGAAGGAAAAGTAGAAGAAGGAGTAACAATAACAAACTCAATAAATTATGGAAAAGTTACTGTACATCACTATATAGAAGGAACAGAAAATGAAAAAGTACCATCAAAACTAGGTGGAGATAATGTAGTAGAAGACGAACTAATAGAAGGAACAATAGGAGAAACTTACAAAACTCATCAGTCAGAAGATGTAGCTGATAACTATGAATTCACAAGAGTTGTCGGAGACGAATCAGGAAATATGGGAGAAGAACCAAAAGAAGTAACATATTATTATCAATTAAAGGATCCAACAATTAATTCAGAACTAACGAAAGATGGACCAGAAACAGTGATAACAAATATTGGTGAAGAAATTCCATATACAGTACATTATACAGCAACAATAGAAGATTATATAGGAGACGCAACATTAACAATAGTAGATAAATTACCATATCATATAGATGAAGGAGCATCAGATAAGCAAGAAGGTGTGTATGATGCAAATGAGAAGACATTAACATGGACAGAAGAAATAGAAGACATTAATACATATAATGAATATAAAAATAAGATTAATATAACTAAGAATTTAAAACTAGTATTTACAGATATAGACATAGATGCAGAAAGTATGACAAATGAGGTAACAGGAACATTAAAATTGAAAACACCAGATAAGACAGATGAAAAGGAAGCAACAGAAGAAACAGAATTAGACTTTAAGATAGATATTCCAGTAGAAAAAGTATGGAATGATAATGAAGACAAACTAGGAAAGAGACCAGAAGAAATCCAATTAGTATTAAAGAGAAATGACACAGAAGATAGAACAATAACAATAAATAGTAATGAACATAAAGATTCAGACAATACTAATAAATGGAAATATACATTCAAAGACTTACCAAAATATGATGACGAAAGAAATGAAATCACATATACAGTAGAAGAAAAAGCAAAAGAAAAGGATGACTTAAAATTTTACAAATCACAGGTAAGTGAAGAAAATGTGGAAAACGGAGTGACAATAACAAATATAATAGACTATGGAAAAGTAACAGTACATCATCATATATTTGGAACAGACGAAAAAGTACCATCAAAAGATGGAAAAGTAGTAGAAGACGAGTTAATAGAAGGAAATGTAGG
>CANPZM010000027.1 GCA_947589065.1 uncultured Clostridia bacterium | reverse complement strand
TCATACGTTGAACATTTTTGTAACAAAATTCCTTCTAAATATACGTCTAACACATCTGAGCCAACTTTGTAATAACATGGTATTTCAATTTCTGCTCCAAATTTTGTATCAGCTTCTATTTTCTTTTGATATATGTACTTTTTTTTCATTCTGTTTAATGTACCTTCCGTTTTTTCAATCCATACTAGAATAAATTGTTTAAATTGTTCAAATGGCATATTTAAATTTCTATCTTTTGTATTTAATTTTATATTACTTGATTTTTCTTCCATCCTTTTCTCCTAAAAAAAATTAGAAGAGCTACCATGTAACTCTTCCATTCTTATAAACTTTAAATCCTTTCATTTTGCTATATAAATCCATTTTTTCTTCTTTACTAATATTTAAGTTATTTATATATGTTGCAGCTTTTGTTTGTTCTGATGTGTGTAATTTATATTGTGTTCCTAATATTAACAATCTCTGTTCATAGGTGATATTCATATTGTTAACATATGAATATATTTTTTTCTTCCTAGTGCCACTTATAGATTTGCCTTTTAATGTTCCATCATCTTTTTTATTTGCTGAAAAGTCCTGTTGTTTATATTTTAAATACTCTTTCATATTGATATTACTGCTTTTTAATGCTGGATATAAATCGTCCTTTTCTGTTAGAATATTACTCTCATATAGTTGCCTCATTTCATTATTAGTAAAGCCAGAATTAAGTAATACGTCTATTTTTTCTTTTACTTTTAAAGTCTTATCTTTTCCGTCTTTAGCATCATTTAACCCTACTTTATATTTTAAATATGTATCAATACTTCCTTCAAATCTTGCTAAATCCTTGTCTTGTTTTCCAACTGTTGCTCCATATATTGCTTTTTTTGATTGAGAATTTTTAATATTATTACTTATGTATTTTAATTTTTCTTCATTTGTTTCTACTTTATAGTTATCTATTTTATATCTGTAATAATCTTCTTCTTTTCCCTTAAGTTGTTTTACCATTTGAATTGTTTTCATATCATATTCTGTTAAAGATTTCCATTTTCCTTCAAGTTTTAAGTATGTACTGTCTTTTACTTTTATAATATCTTTATCTATTTTTTTTATGTCTTTATAGCTTTCTAAAGCGTCTTTCATTTTAGTATTAATTTTATTTTGTATTTCTCTTACTTTTTCAGATTTTTCTTTATTCTTCATATCTGATAACTGTACTTCTCTTTTTTCTTTATATAAATCAGAAATTTCATCGTTTTTCTCAGTTAAATATTTTAATTTTACTTTATCTTCCTCAGTTGAATTAGGGTCATTTGCTATTTGCATTTGTTTATCGATAGTATCATAAAATTTACTAACATTTCGATTTTTAAGTACAGAATCAGTTGTAAATTTATCAAGAAATACATTTCCTTTATTTGATGCCGCTTTTTCAGTCATAGGTAATATTATATCACCAACTCCTCCAGAATATTGATCAATTACATAGTCTATTTTCTTTGGTGACATATTTAATCTTTGTCCAAGCCAAATTGCTAATGAACTAGTATTTTCATCATATTGATTTTTAGGCAATTCTTTTTGCAATCTACTTCCAACAATTTCCCCCTCAAACCAACTTTTATTTGTGCTAGCTTGAATAATTGGTGCAATAACATTATCTTTAACTGGATTATTCGGTGCAATTTGATTAGATATAGTTCCCAACATTCCTTCAAATGCATCTTCTTCGCCTTTTATTGCTCTTAAAGTTCTTCCTGCTGCTGTTCCAAATATACTTAACATTCTTCCTTTAGGTATTCTTTTAAATTTACCATCATCATATTTAAATAAGTAATATAAGTCTTTATCATTATTTTGTAAATCTTGATAATCTTCATCATCACCGTAAATTAGTTCATTTATCAGTGCTGGTGATATACCAAATGCCATTATTTTTGCACCTAGGGCTACCCATTGCCTAGCATTTTTTTGCTCTGAGAAATTTCTAAAAAACTTGTCAAATCCTTGAACAGAAGCATTTAAGAAAGTTGCTCCATTCCTATTAATAGCCTTAGTGATATCTCCACCTCTTTTAAAGTTGGTAGTAATTTCTGCGGCATTATAAAGAGCTTCATTTATAGTTCCTCCCCTATTTAATGTTGCCATATATTCGGTAAATCTAGGGAGTTGTTCGATAAATTCATTCACCTCTCCTATTTTTCTTCCAATTTTTTTTATTGGATTTTTTGTATTTGTAGGCAAAATTCCTTCTTGGTAATCAAAATAAGTATTATTGCCACCTCCATTGGCTAAATATTGATTCCATAGTTTTCCATCTTTTTTCATTTCAATAATTGCCTTAGGATAGGATTTTGCAAACTCTTTTAAATTCTTTGAGTTCAAAGCAACATCTTGTAAATCTTTTATTGCATTTATTACAGGAAATGTAGTAGAATATTTTGTTAAAAAGTCTCTATGCACTTTTGAAGCTTTTTGTAATGCTCTTAGTGGTATACTATCTTCAATATCATATTTAGTTGCTCCCTTTAATGATTCATATAGTTCTTTGTTTAATTCAAATTTATATGCTTTTCCATTTTCATAGTATATACCTTGATATTTTCCATCAACAATTTGTATAGGAGAATTATCTGTTTCAAAAAGAACTTGTGGACTACCTACATCAAACAATTCTTCTACTTCTACTTCAGAATTTTTTAAGCTATGTGCAACTTCCTTCATTAAGTTGTTGTATTCTATAACTCGTCTCAATCTCATTGTTCTTTTTGCCATAGCTTCTTGTAAAGTCATAATATCGCTATTTCCACCAGTTGCTTTTTTTATTCCAGTTCCAGAAGTTAAAGTCTTATCATCAGTCTTAATTTTACTATTTTCTATCATTCTTTCAACAGGAACATAATCTGGATATAGTTCTTTTAAATAATCTGATTGGTTCTTTGTAATTAATCCTGCATCAATTAATAACTGATTTTCATTATCTAAATACTTATATATTTCTTCTGCATATTGCTTAAAATTAGGATATTTTTCCTCATATTGCTTATACATTTTCTTAGATAACCCAGAACTAATATCATCTCCAAATATAGGTTTATTTACCGCTTCTCTTGCTACATTGTTACGAAGATACATGTATTCAGAAAATTCCTTACTTAACTGATTTTTCTCTATATCAGTAAATAAATCTGCTATTGATTTTCCTATTCTATTTCCATTTATATCAGTCTGTGCTTTACCTATATTATATTGTCCTATTCCAGAAGATGCTAATACTTTATCAGCTTGATACTTAATATTATCATTTTTTGTAGCCTTAGCATGTTTATCTAAATAATGATTGTGGTTAACAAATTTCTGATAAAATTCGTTTCCTGTCTTTTTTATTTCTTCTTTAAATGATTTTAATGTTGGCTTTTTCTTTCTTTTTTCCACTATTCTTACATTTGTTATACTTTCAAAATTACTCTCTTTAGCTATTTGAGCATTTTTCTTTATTACAGCTTCTGGAAGTTTCTTTTTTACTATATTTTCTTCGTTTTTATTAGGTAATGGTAACTTTATTTTATTTTCATTACCATTCTTCGCTATAGGTGCAATTTGTTTAAAAAAAGATTTCTTATTTGAGTTCTGTAAATTATTGTTATTTTTTTTATTTTGTGGTATAATAATATTATTAGTAGATACATTGTCGACTGTATCTACAGAGTTACTGTGTCTAGGTAATTGTAACCTTGCCATAGTAACTTTTTTTATTACCCCTCTATCAATATCATATAATAATTTACCGTTTTCTAAGTTGCTTTGCATAAACTTGTCATAATTATTTCGTCCATATACGCTTGTTGCAACATTTGTATTTATTTCAATATTATTTACTTGTCCTTTTCCATCTATTTTTATGCTCGCAATAATATTTCTGTCCTCTTTATCTGCTAAATATGTTGTTAATACTATACTGTTCTTATCTGTATTTGATTCTACAATATCAAGTGGATTATTTATTGCCTTTGGTAATTGCCTTACTATATCTATTCCTAAATTATGATAATTTGCATTTTTATATTTTCCTTCCTTATTCATTATTGCATCTAAATGTTTTTGTGTCATTGTTATAGGATAATTATTTAATCCTATATCTATTAATGGTTGTGGTGTCTTACTTAATAAAGTTAACATATCATTTTTAGGAAATTCTCCATTTTGAACCGCTTCTATTTGTTTCTCAAAGTTTTTACTATCTATATTAATTCTTTCGGTTTCAGATGTAAAATATGTTCTTTTCTTCTTTCCTGTTGCCTTATCTATTGTTTTTAAAAATTCATCAGATTTATTTTTATTGTCACTTTTTGAAAATCTTAAATCGTCTAGTTCTTCTGATTTTAGCTTAGCTTCTCTATCTCCTTCTATATTACTGTCATATTCAATTATTCTAGCTCCAATGTTTTTCAGTTGTTGTTTTAAGTTTGCATCTAAATTTTTTGGCAATACTACTGTTTTTATTTCATCTAAACCTACTGCTCTTTGAGGTTTTGCTTCAAAATATTCTGTAGGTAAATTTTGTAGTTCATGTAATAAATTAATAATTTCTTTAGCTTCTATTTCTGTAATCTCGAAATAATCTTTTTCCATATCATTCATTACATTTTTTACTGTCAAATTCTTTCCTTCAGCCATTTTTCTAGCAATGTTTCCTAGTGATTCTACATAACCATCTTTAACCATGAAATAATTAAATCCGTTGCCTTTTCTTTTTACAGCTTTTTCTGAAAGTTCATCTATTTTTTTTTGATAAGAATCTAACATTTCCGAATATTCATTTTCTGAAAAACTATGAAGCATATTTTCATTTTGTTTTATTTCATCAATACTATTAAATCTTTTGCTCGCATTTCCAGCTAATTCAGAGATTCCAACAACAAATCCACTCTCTGAACCAGTAGAAGTTAATTCTTTCATTATTTTAACAACATTATCTAAATTATATTCCTCATATAATTGTTCAAAACTTCTAGGGTTTCCACTTTTTTCATTATAATAATTTTTATTGTTTCTCACATATTGTTTACTTTCAAAAGCTGGAGAAATAAAGTTTTTCACAAAATTATCAAAATTTTTATTATCTTTTAAAACATTTTTTAAATTTTTTGTAGTCTCATATTCATTTATTATTTTAGTAGGATTTTTAATAGTATTAAAATAATCTCTATACTGTTCTAAAAACGCATTACTAAATTTTGTACCATTATCAATTTCTTCTGCTGTGTATCCATAATTATTTATGTATTCATGATATCTTTCATTTAAATCATCAATAGTTTTAGCATAATCTTTTCTTATATATTTCAAAAATTCTGGTGCATCTTCAGATTCATTACCAAAATTTTTAGTAATTAGCTCCTTCAATTCATTAGATAACTCGCTATTTGTTGCTAACTTGCTTAAAGTTATATCATTTTTCTTTATAAAATCTTGTATTTCAGCATTTTTTAAAAATAATGGTAATTTTTCTATTTTATTATCATATACTTTTTCATACTTTATATTATTTTCATCTGCATATTTTTCAGCAAGATTATATTTCCATTTTATATTTTCAGTAGCCTCATCTAAAGAGACTTCATTAAATTCATTTGCTTCTAATACTGATGGAGAAGTATTTAATTTTTTTGCTACTTCCTGCAATCCTTTAGGATTAATTTTATTTATATTCTTAGGTACTCTAGGAGTATACGCATCTCTTGAAAAAACTTTATTCTCTACATTTTCTGGATTTATAGTGTTTTTGTTAAATACTATACTTATATCTCCATAAGATGAATTGCTATTATATTTATTAGTTACTGCTATACTTGGCATAGGAAAACCTTTTAATTCTAGCACTTTTTTAAGTTTATCAGGTGTTAAGTTATGTAAAGCTAACAAAGTTCCATCTTTTCTTGTTTCTACAACATCTCTCTTTATTTTGGCTTCTTCTGGCAAAGAAAAAGAACTCTTTTCTGAGTTCTTTATAGATTTCTTTTTATTTTCACCGATTGAAGGATTATTGTCCCTTTGGGAATTTTCTCTTTTCGAATTGATATCATATAATCTATCATTTTTTCCTGTTGCTCTTCCGTTTTTAATCTGTTCATTACTGAATTTACTGTCTCTTTGTCTGCTCCTTGGTTTTTCAATTCTTTTAACAGAACTAATTGAGTATTTGTAAGAGTCATAATCATCTACTCCTTTATCTATTTCTTCAATATCGGCAATTTTAAATTCTTGCTGATTTTTTAGATAAACTGTATATTTAACATATTTTTTTTGTTCATAATTATATGCTTCAAATTCCTTTATTCCACTAGAATAATTTTGTTCACCTAATATAGTACATATTAAAGCATAGTCTTTTTTAGATACATGTTTGTCAATAAGATTATTATACTCTTTATCATTAAAAGAATCAATGTTTTCTACAAAAAACTTTTCTATATTTGTTCTATTATTTTCTTTTAACTCTAAACTATTATTTTTTAGTGCTTGTCCTAGTTTGTTTCTTAGGCTTACTATCATATTTGCTGTGTCTTTATCTACACCTTTTAATCTCATTGATATTTTATCTACCATATTGTATAGTTTTTGAATGATTTTAGGATGTTGCTTTGTTATTCTATTTAAACTTTTTTCATCTCCTATTATTGTTTGCAATAAGAAAGCATTTGCTTCTTCGTCTATATCTAAGTTAGATTTGTCTAAATTATTTTTATCATAATAGCTCTCGTATCTATTTCTTAAATTTTCTTTTACAGTATCTAATGTTATCACGTTTCCGTTTTTATCTTTTATTTTAAATTTACTTGCAAAGTCAGTTAATGCGTTACTCATTTCTTTAAATTCTTCTGTGCCTTTTATTCCATGGAATAATTCATGTACTATTGCTTCTTCTGCACTTCTATTGGTTGTAGGATTTACTATTATTGCTCTTTGTCCGTCAACTTCTGTTGTTATTAGAGCATCACCATCTACAGATGTATCATACAATACTTTAATTGCTTTATTTGGATTTACTGCTTTTGTGATATCTTGAATTGCTTTGCTCTGTCTATATATTCTATTGTAGTCTTTTTCATTCTTAAAGTATTGTCTATTAGCCTGTATTGTAGATTCTAATGTATCGTTCTTGATATCTACAGAATATGGCTTTTGAGTTGTAGCTTGCGTGTTTTCTTCATTTAAAGAATATTGCTGCTCTGTAACATTTTGAGTATTTGGAAGTGGAAAATTAATATTCTTTCTTACATTTTCTGTGTTATTTTGTACTTGCTGTATTATTGGTGCAATTGGATTGTTATTGTTTTGTTTTATTGGTAAAATTGCTTTATTATTTACTTGTCTCTCTTGCTCTTTTTCTTCTAGCATTTTTAATAATTGTGCTTTTTTATCATCTGTTTGTTCAACATTACTACTTTGTTGTAAACTATTTAATTGATTTTTTTTGTCGTTAATCTTTGTTTCTATAGTTGCTTTTTTATTTTCGTCTTTTTCTTTATCTAATTGTTTTTCTAGTTTGTCTATATCATTTGTTAGATTTTCTTCTAATATACTTTGCTCAGACATATACCCATATTGATTTAATCCCTCTGCAAATGAACTATTATTTTCAGTTGCAATTCCTAATGCATTTCCTGCTGCGCCAAAGCCACCTGTTAATAAAGTTGAAAGAAATGCTGATGTATAATTTTCAGACATTTCTCCCCAATTCCTTTTTTGAGCATATTTTACTTTATTTCCAGTTAAATTAGATAAACAATCGATTGCTCTATCTAAAAAGTGATTGCCTACGTATGATGCAATTTCTTCCATACCTTCACTATTAGCACTAATTCCTATATTAACAATAGCTTTACCTATTCCATTTTCAACTTTGCTTAATAATTTACTAGCAATTTTATTGTCAATTTTTGAAGTTCCAAAAAATCCTCCTAGCTTTTCAACTTTTTCTTCAATTAGTCCGCTTCCTATAGCTTTCGTCCATGCAAATAACTGATTAGTATCTGCTCCATGAGTTTTATATACTTCTGACAATGTATGTCCAGCAGTATCACCAATTATTAGTGCATTTCTTGCCTTTTCTGCAATTGAAGCTAATTCTGTCACGTCTGTCACTCCAGACGCTTCTCCAACTGAACTGGCAATATCACCAGTTGCCCACAATGTAGCCATATATCCAGCTGTTTCAGCTGCCTGGTCTAGTGTTTTTCCTGAAGCAGAATATTTGTCCAATTTATTTTGCATTTTCGTTATTTCTTTAGAAATTGGGTCTTCACCTTTAGAAATTAAACTATTTCTTAGTTTTTTAGCAAAATCATCTTGTCCTACCCAATCTGCAACCTGAGCTACTCCTCCTGCTCCTAAATTAGCTAACCCTATGCCTACAGAGCCTATACCTTTAAGTGCATTTGCACCTATATCAAATGTTGTAGCACCTGCTGTTGCAACGGTATCTCCAACTGTTTCTGCAATTGTTTTAGTAACATCTCCAAATTGATAACCATCTTTAAATCTATCTAAGTTATCTGAAAATGCTCTAGGTAATTCCAACGGTGTCTTTATTGGGCTTAATTCCTTTTGTTTTTCTCTTGCATTTTTTTCAATTTCTTCTTGTTCTTCTTCTGTAACAGGTTTCGTCAATTGAGGCAATTTCTTTTTGACTTCTTTTGTCATTATATCCTTAGTTGACTTATTCATATTAGATTTCTGTATTTCATCAATAAGTGCTTCATTGTTCTTGTTTTGTTGTTTATTATCTATCTTTTTATTTGTTTCTTTTATATTATATTTTTTCTTTAATTCTTCTATGTCTGCTTCTGACATTTTAATAGTATTATTAGTATTTCTGTTGTTATATAGTCCTATAGTTGATGAATTTGCTATCGGCAATTTTATTTCTCTATTCTTAATAGGTGCAATGTTTCTATTTTTTTCTTCTTGTTCTTTTTTTCTTTCCTCTAATACGCTTCTTTGAAAATTTGATTTTAATTTTTCTGATAGAAAATTCTTAAATTCCGTTGCTCTATCTCTTACTGTGTTTATAGTATTATTTATTTTATCGCTTACTTCATTATTAGGCACCTGTGTTTGTGCTTGCTTTGGTTTTGATTGTTTTTCTTTTTCTTCATTGTTATTTTTTCCTTGTAACCATTCTTTTAATTTATCGAATAAATTCATATTATTCTCCTATTATTTTTTTCCTAAACTTGTAATTGCATTTGCTGCAATCCATCCATAGCTCATACCTTTCATAAGCCAATCTGGCAAACTATAAGTTGTTTTTTTAGATGAATTTATATTTGTATTGTTTTTACTATCGCTTACTGATAATGAGTTTTTTGATTTTGAAGATGATTTTTTACTACCTGAAGAGTTACTTTTTGAACTTGATTTTTTACTACCCGAACTAGAATTTTTTTTTTGATAATTCATATTCTTTCTGCCATTGACTGTCTGATACTTTATCTCTTTGTTTCTGATAATTCCATTCTGTATTATATCTTTTATCTTCAATACTATCTCTTTTTCTACTATAAGCTAATTCGTCTGCATATCTTTTATCTGATATTGCATCTCTATTTCTGTTATATGCTGTTTCATCTGCATATCTTTTATCTGATATTGCATCTCTTCCCACTTGATAATTGAAATTTCTTTCATCTATTTGCTTATTATATTCAAATTCTTTCTGAGCCTGTGCCAATTGCCATGCATATTTAATCTGTTCTAGTTGTTGTAAATATGAATTAGATAACGCTTGCGCCTTTGCTATATCTCCATTTGCACGAACTTCTGCCATTTTAGCATCATAGTCAGCTTTTACAGTATTTAAATTATTTAATGATTCTGTAATACTTTTCTGATATGTATTAAATATGTTTGCTTTTGTACTTTCAGCAATTCCACTATGTGCCAATCCTTGACCTGCTAGTGATTCTTGACCTACGCCATAGGGATTAATTTGTTTTGCATATTCTTGATACAATCCCTTATTATTTTTTAAATTCTCTTGTTCTGCTTTTTCTTTTTGTCTAGTTAATTCATTTATATTATTTGCAACACCTTGGTCGATTGCTTGCATTTGCGATTCATTTGATTTTCCTAATAATTCATGGTTTCGATTCCCGTAGGGGTCACCAAAAAAGTATCAAACATTTTTTATATGTTTGATACTTTTTTTATATAATAGCAAATTTCTACTTTTCTATTATGTAATAAATTAACATTTCACAAAAAAATTGTTATATAATTTTTTGCGGACGAACAAAAACGCGGAGTTTAAAATGTCATAAATAGCGAAAATGTTAATAATGTCCGCTTTTGTTCTTATAATATTTTATTCATTTTTTAGTATTTCTTTTATTCTACTATCTTGTTTGGTTAAATATAAATATCCTATTAATCCTTCAAATGCTGTTGCATACATATAATCTTCTGGATCTGAGTTTTTTGGTAAGTGGTGATTTTCTGCATTACGTGCTCTTCTTACTATTTCTCTTTCTTCCTCAGTTAAATTGGGCATTATTGATTTTAGTAAATCCGCTTGTGCTCTTGCTTTTACATATTTTATTGATTCAATATGTAATTTATGTGGTTTTAGTTTTGTTTTATTTACTAAATTTGTTCTTATATATAGTTCATATACTGCATCTCCAACATATGCCCAAGTAAGTGGTGATAATAAGTTTATATCTGTTTCTTCTTTTATTCTTTCTATAAATTCCAATTATTCTTTTCCTTCCTTTTCTATTGTAATATTTCCGATTTTTCCATTTTTAAATTCGTCTAGTATTATTTTTGCAACTTTTTCTTCATCAATATTTCCACCTGAAATTAATGCTCCTCTTTTTCTTCCTATTAAGTACATTAATTCTAAATAATAATTCTGAGTTCTTTTTATATTTTCAATTTCTTCATCTGTTATTTTATATTTTTCATAAAGTAATTTTGAATACTTTGTATCTAAATATTTTAATAGGTTAAATGCTACTTCTGTTTTTTCAAAAACTTCTTCTTTTATACTACCTGTATAAGCTAGTTTTAGTCCAACTTCTTCACTTTCAAATTTAGGCCATAACACTCCTGGGGTATCTAATAATTCAATTTGATTTCCTATTCTTATCCATTGTTTTTGTTTGGTAACTCCTGGTTTATTTCCAACAATGGTAGCATTTTTTTGGGCAATTCTATTTATAAATGAAGATTTTCCAACATTAGGAATTCCAACTATCATTACTCTAATTGTTTTTCTTATTCTGCCTTTCTCACTTTGTGCTTTTAGATTTTCTTCCATTATTTTTTCTATCATTTTTATAATTTGATTTGTATTATTTCCTCTGTTAGAATCTGTTTCTATCGCTGGTATATTTATTTTTTTAAAATATTCTATCCATTTTTTCGTTTCGTTTCTATCTGCTAAATCTGATTTATTTAGGACTATTATTCTTTTTTTATTTTTTAACATATCAGATATGTCTGGATTTTGACTAGAAATTGGTATTCTTGCGTCTAAAAGTTCTATTACTACATCTACTAATTTTAAGTCTTCTATTATTTGTTTTTTAGTTTTCGCCATATGACCTGGATACCAGTTAATATTTGTTTTATTTTCGTCCATTTTTTCACTTCCTTTATCTTATATTTTCATCTATCCAATATAAAAATTCTTTACTTGCATTTTTTATTTCAAAACTTGAAATTTCAGCAACTTCATAATTATGTATTTTCTTTATTTCGTTTTCTATTTCTGAAAATTTACTTTCCCTTGTCCTTAATTCTAATTTGTATTCATCAGATTCTTCTAATTCATTATTCCACCAATATTTAGAGTGAACTTTCGTAACCTGACACCCAGATATTAATCTTTTTTTAAGTAATGTATCTATTATCTTACTTGATATTTCTTCTTTATCACATAATGTTGTTGCTATTATATATTTATCCATAATCTACTCCTCAATAATATTTTTTTAATGGCATTAAGATTTTATTGTGTAATTTTCCATTATTATATCATCATTTAAACTTTGCAAATTCTAAATACTCTTCCATTACTAATCTTCACTTTTTAATTTTGATACTAATCTTTCTGCATTTTTATAAGTTATTGAATTTTCTCCATATCTGTCTTTAATATCTTCTAGTCGTTTGATATAACCAGCATCATTACCATATTTATCAATTTGCATATCTGCTTTATTTAATATTTTTAAGTATAATGATGAATATTCTGTATTTATATTTCCATGATAATAAACTTCTTTCCAATATTTATATTGGTTTCTTTTTAATATTTCTCCACCTATATGTTCATGATTAGAATTATTTCCGTATTCATAACCAATATCATGATTTAATCCTAATACAAATAAATCTTCTAAATCATTATTAGATAAATTATATTTTTTTCCTATTTCAACCATTTTTCTAGCAACAGATAAACTATGTTTTAATCTATCCTCATCCATACTTTCTCTTCCCTTTATTATTTATTACTACTATGTATTATTTTTTACTTTTTCTCAACATTTTACCTATTTTAGCATAAAAGCAAACAATTTTCAATTAATTGTTTGCTTCTATACATTTATAATATTCTTATAATTTCTCTATTATTTTTTTAGTTGAACTAAAATGCTACATTCATTTTTATAATATTTTCTTAATCCAACTTTTCTTATATTAGAAATTTTTAATTATTGACACCATGTTTTACCATTGGTGTACTTGTTGTGATAGCTTTGAATGTATATCCATTTTTTAATCCATAATCTATTATTTTTGATAATGCATTTAAAGTTTTTGTATTTCCACCAAAATCATGCATTAATACAACATTTGCTCTATTTTTCTTTAAGTTTTTTGTTACATTGTTATAAACTTGTGTTGATGTTCTTGCTCCTCCTGCATCTTCTGAACTTACATTCCAGTCAAAATATCTATATCCATTTGCAATTACTTTTTTAGTTAATCTTGTCATTATTCCTTTATTGTATTTTCTACTTACTGTATTTGAGCTTCCGCCTGGAAATCTTATTATTGTTGGACTTACTCCTATTGTCTTTTTTATTTTCTTTTGTAATTTCGTAATATTGTTCATAAATGCTTCTTCTGATTTATATATTTTTCCATAATCGTGTGAATATCCATGAATTGCTACAGTATGTCCTTCATTATGTTCTCTTTTTACAAGATATTCTAATGATGAACTATAGTTTAATATAAAAAAAGTTGCTTTTACATTCTTTTTTTTCAAAATATCTAGTATTTTAGGGGTTATATTTTTAGATGGACCATCATCAAAGGTTAAATATATGACTCCTTTTGAATTGCTTTGATTGCTTGTGGTTTTAGTGGTCGTCTTTTTTTCTGTTACCTTTGTATTTTTTTCTGATGTTTTGATCTTCTTTTCCTCTGTTTTTGTATTTTTTTTTGGTGATGTATTAGTTACTGGCTTTTTCTTTATTTCTTCTTTATATACAGTAATTTCTCTTGTTTTTGTTGTTTTATTTCCTGATTTATCACTTACTGTATATTTAATTTTATATGTTCCTTCTTTAGATGTATTTACATTTCCACTAATCTTTATATCTTTTGATAAATCACCATCTTTTTCGTCTTTTGCAGTGGCACCTTTTTCTTTATAAGTCGAATTTAAAATTATTTTTTCCTTTTGTGCTCCTTTTAATTTTATTTCTGGTGAAATATTATCTATTATATGTATTTTCCTTTTTGTGGTTGTCACATTTCCAGAATTGTCTTCAACAGAATATACTATATTGTATTCTTCTTCATTTATTTTTTCGTGTTCAACTTTTACTTTCTCAGTTAATTCTCCATCACAGTTATCTTCGGCTGTATATCCAGGCTCTTTATATTTTTCTTTATATGATTGGTCATATTCTGTATTTCCTTTTAGTGTTATATTTGGTGCAGTTGTGTCTACTATTTTTACATTTTGTTCAACTTTATAACTTCCTGTTATTGTTGGAACCTCATACTGAACTTTGTATTCTCCTACTTTATTGTAGTCTATGTCTCCTACTACTTTTACTGATGATGTAACATTTTTCATATGATATGTAGTTGTAGGTATTTCTATTGTTCCATTTTCTTTTGCTTCTAATTGTATAGTTTGATTAGAAACATTTATTTTTGGCTTTTCTAAAATATATGTTGTTGTTTCACTACCAATAAATATTATTACTAATATTGCTATTATGAGTCCTATCTTATGCATTTTTTTTAGTTTTAAAATTGCTATACTAAGTATTGCTAAAATTAAAAATATAATTGTTTCTATGATGTATAAGTTCATTTTTTTTTACCTTCTATTATTATTAATATTGATTTATTTAATTGTATATTTTATTGTTTTTCTTATATTTTTGATGTAAAAAAAGCCGAAAAATCGGCATTTTATATTTTTCGGATTTTCTTTTTTATTTTTATATTTTTTCTATGTTCTATAATTATTTTTATCTGCTCTTTCGTCTAATTGTCTATCATAATCTGAATTTGCATAAAACCATGATGTTTTCTTATTTGTAGTAGTCACTCCTACTCTATTTTTATTTACAGCAATGTCTATTAATGATATTAGTGGTAATGCAACTCCTAATGCATCTATTAGCATTGTTTGAATTCCTCCTCCAGATATAATTCTATTATATAAGTCATTTCCAAAGTAGAATGTAAATAGGACAAAATATGCTAATGCACCACCTAAGTTTCTTTTTAATACTAAAATTAAACATGGTATTGATAAGAATAATAAAATTATTTCTAAATTTAGATTTACTGGTGTAAATCCAATGTCAATTTCCATTGACGCACAAAATACTACTACGAGTCTAAATGCCCAAAATAGTATTCCTAAAAAAGAAATAAGATAGCTTAAAACTCCTACCATTTGTTTTTCCTCCATTTATTGTGATTAATACTTAAATTCTATTTATTTTTATATTAATTTTCGTCATCTACATAATTAAATTCATCTTTAAATTTTTCTTTAAAAATTTCGAAAACTTTATTTAGTGTTTCTTCATCTTCTACACCAACATATGATTCTTCATCTTCTGATTCTGTTGCTTCCACTTTTAGTATAACAACTTCTCCTATTTCATCATTGTCAACTTGTTCTACTGGTAATAATACAACATATTCTTCTGAATCATATTCTATTAAATCTAAAAATTCAAATTCTACTTCTTCTCCATTTTCATCATTTAACACTATTACATTATCTAAATCTTCCTCCATGTCTGGTGTATGTTTTTCATTATCCATAAATTTCTCCTTTCAAAATTTGTTTATTTTATTTAATATTAATAACTTATTTATTCATAAAAATTTCTAAAATATACACTGCAGCAATTGTATCTACTAAATCTTTCTTTTTATATTTATTTATTCCTAAATCGTTCATTGTTCTATGTGCTTCAACTGTTGTTAATCTTTCATCTTGTGTTTCGATTTTTATTTTATTATATTTACATTTAAGCTTGTGAATAAATTTTTCAGTTTTTTCTACTCTTTCAGATGATGTTCCATTCATATTTAACGGTTTTCCAACTACAATGCAGTTTATTTCATATTTTTCCATTAGTTCATCTAATCTTTTTAAAATTATTTTATCGTTTCCTCTATGGTGAATCGTTTCTAATCCTTGTGCTGTAATTCCTAATGCATCTGTAATAGCAATTCCAGCTCTACTATCTCCATAATCTATTCCTAATATTCTCATTTATCTTCTAATCCTATATAATTTTTTACCATTTTTTCAAGTAATTCATCTCTTTCCACTTTTCTTATTAAATTTCTAGCATCATTATGACTTGTTATATATGTTGGATCACCTGATAAAATGTATCCTACGATTTGATTTATCGGATTATATCCTTTTTCTGTTAAGGCTTCATATACTTTTTTCATAATTTCTTTTGTCTCTAAACTTGAATCTCTTTCAACTTTGAAACTCATCGTTTTATCAAAATCCATATTTAATCTCATTCCTTTCTAATGCACAAATCTGATTGAAAAATATTAACTACCATAATATTATTTTCTGTGAAAATGGTATAAATGAAATTATGTAATCTATTTCTCAACCACTTTCTTTTTATATAAAGTTTATATTATGTTCTTCTTTTGGAGCATTGTCTAAATATTCTTCTAATTTCATTGTAACTTTTTCAATTCCTGTCCCTTTATAATAATTTCCTACAACAAAATTAATTTTCGGACTAACTAAAGTTGGTTCGAAAGCTTTTTCATCATTATACTCTACTTGAGTATCTTCTAAATCTTGTTTTAATGATTTCAATGTTTCAATTATATTTTCTTCATTTTTTCCAACAAATATTATAACAAATTTTGGTCCCATATATCTTACAAATATATCTGTTGATTCAATACATGTTTTTGCCCAGTTAGCTACTGAAATAATTATGTTATTACCTGTTACTCTTGAATATGTATTGTTTATTTCTTCTATATTTGTAATTTTAAACATTGCAACCATTGATGTTGGTGCAGAATCTATAGTTGCCTTTGCTTGTCCATATAAATATTCAGCTGAGTGTAGACCTGTAAATTGATCTGTTCTAACAATACTTTCCATTGCAGTTTGATATGATATTGTTTTTAGTATTGAAACTATGTCATCTTTTATAACTTCTAATAGTGTTGTATCTGTATCATCAAATGCATGAATTACAGAACTTTCAATAATCCAATATCCAATGTAAACATTATCTATGTACAAAGGAAAGAACATTGCTGATTTTGCTCTAGAAAAATCCAATTTTTGATATGGTAATTTTTCATCTTCAGAGTCTATTGTTATATATTTTGGTGTTGCAGTATTAATACTATCTTTGAAAACTTCTTCTGTATGCAAATTAGTTAGATTTTTCCAGTATTTTTCATCTGTATTAGATGCTTTTAATACATATTCTGCGCCATCAAATACAACTATTGTCGAATATTTTATTTCAAATTTATCAATTAATACTTCATTTATTTTATTTATTTTTTCATCAACAGGTATATCTTCTCCAGTAATATTCATAAAGTCTTGAAGTGCATTTAGTTTGTTAATTTTAGAAGATACATTATTAAATGTTGTTAGTCTTTTCTTAATGCTTACATTGTAAAAAATTAGAATTCCTATTATTCCAATTAATACAACTATTGGTATTAACGCCACTATTTTCACCTCTTTATACTAAAAATTATTTTTCATTTGATTCATATTATTGTTGTAATTTGTTCCATAACTTGATTCTGGTGATTGTTTATATCCATATGTTTGTTTACTTAATAGTGGATATACCATATTACCTAAAATTTTTAGACTATTCATAAAGTTTTTTGTATATCCATTTATAGTTACATTACAATTTACCATTGATTCTAAATATTTTGAATATACTATTTCATCAAAGGGTATAGTGCAGGCTTTTATTTTGTCTTTGTTGAATAATTCTGTCATATAAGACATTGATGGATCATTATAAAATGCCATTCCTCCAATTACAGCTTTTGTAGATAGATTTTTTACCTTTAGCTCTTTATTTACTATAACTCTAAGCTTTTCTTGATCTAATATATTCTTTGTTTTTAAATCTCTTAAAAATGCTGTTAGTGGTTGAATTGTAAGTATATCCATAGATTGTACTAAATATATTTCTTGTGCATTTGCAAAATATCCTAAATCAGTATTAAAATCACAATCTATTAGAACTAAAGATGTATTTTGGACAAGAGTTGATAAGATTGATTCTGCATTTGAATAATCTTTTCCATCATTTGGAATTGTAGTATAGACTTCTAAGTTTCTATCCACTTTAATTCCTTCAGCTGTACCATTTTCTAATTTTTCTATACTTGTATAAGCAATATTTCTAAGATTTTCATCATTATTAGTATATATATAATATGAATTTTTATTTTGCGTCATATCCAATATTGCTGTTTTTATTCCTATAGATGAAAATAAACATGCTAAATTGTTTACTAAAAATGATGTTCCGTTTTTACTTGCTCCTACAAAAGCAACAACTTTTTTATCTTTAGCAAGAACTGCATTTAGTGCTCCTGTTTGGTATACTTTATTTTCTGTGACATTTTCTAATTGTTCTGTAGTTTGTTGCATTGCATTATAGCTATTGTTAATGTTGTTATTCATTGTCCCTGCTAAAGAAGGTATATCAGCAATGTCATTGTTTGATTGTTTTACTTGTTTCATATTAGATTCATTTGGTAAAGATGTACTATTTGGATTATCCATAAAGTCTTCAAATAAATTATCCATTGGATTTTCTTGAATTTTGTCTTCTAATTCTTCATTGTTGTTCATGTCCAAATTAGAATATTTATCGTCTCTTTTAATTGAATCATCTATTCCTGATAAGTTCATATCATTATCTGTTAAGGTGGTTGCTGTATTTGTTAGATTTGAATCGTTATTTAATTCGTCTATTCCTGGTAGTGTACTTGAGTTATTATTATCTAAATCATCAAATCCTGGCAATGTATTACTGTTGTTATTATTATCTAAATTGTCAAGTCCTGGTAATGTATTACTATTGTTATCATTATCAAAATCGTCGAATCCTGGTAGTGTATTGCTGTTGTTATTATCTAAATTGTCGAATCCTGGTAATGTATTACTATTGTTATCATTATCAAAATCGTCAAATCCTGGTAGTGTATTGCTGTTGTTATTATCTAAATCGTCGAATCCTGGTAATGTATTGCTGTTGTTGTTATTATCTAAATCGTCGAATCCTGGTAATGTATTGCTGTTGTTATTATTATCTAAATCATCAAATCCTGGTAATGTACTTTCATTACTATTCGTTGTTGTATTATTAAAATCATCTAGTCCTGGTAATATATTTGCATTATTTTCAGCATTGTCTGTTTTTGATATATCTACATTATTGTTTTCATTTTGGATGATATCAAGATTATCTACACCTGGCAATGAGCTTAAGTTTTCTGTACTCTGTTTTAAATCATTAGTTGTATTATTTCCAGTATTTTCTTCTGGTACAGCATTTTTACGTGGTCTTCCTCTTTTTCCTTTAGGCTTTGGTGGTTCTACAGGATACTTACGTGGTCTTCCTCTGCCTTTCTTAACTGGTTCTTCTACTATATTTTGATTTTCATTTAGATTTTGTGTTAAACTATTTTGATTTATTTCATTTTGCTCATTTAGTCCAGAAAGCATATTATTTTGCATCGTTTGGTCCGTGTTCATATTGGTATTTGTTGGCGTATTATTAATTAATTCTGTATTTGGATTAATTCCATTATTTACATCTGAGTTTATTTCATTAATATTGTTGTTATTAATGAAATTATTTTCTTCTTCTAATCCTGGTAAATCATTATTGATTTTCTTTTCGAAGATATCATTGTTTTCTGGTTTATCTTGGAGTACAGTATTTGGAACTTGTCTTGAAGTTTTTGGTATATTATTTAATTCTTGAATTTCTTCATCTGAATATAATTTTCTTTCATTTCTTGTATTTATGCTATTTGGTACAAGGACATTGCCTGTAAGTCTTGCTTCTCTCTTCTTATTGTCTAGTAAATCAATTCCACTTTTTGTTTCCTCCATTTGAGATGTAGCTGTAGTCATTGTACGTGTATTTTTCATTGCTTCTTTTTTCTCTTTGGCAATTCTATTTTTTAATTTTTTCTCTTGTTCGAATTGTTCTAATTTTCTTTGTTCTTGAATTTTCTCTTTTAACTTTTTTTCTTGTTCTGTTTCATCATTTGATGTAACTAGTTCCTGATATTTTGGGCATTCTGCTTCAAGAACTGCTCTAACGTTTATTGGTAAGCATTTAATTATTATTTTAAGTTGTTTGTCTGTATATTGTGCTGCTATGTTATTAAAGCTATCCGCATATCTACTTTCATTTTTTCCTAATTTTTTATAATGAATTAAAATATTTTGAACTTCTTGCTCTGTTACATCATCTATTGCTGGAATTTCTGTAGATTCATTTTCGATTTTATAGTATTCTCTCGCTTCTTCTGATGTTCTAGGTTCTTGCAATAAGTTACAAACATTATCTATTCTTCTATCTGAACCAACTAAAGCATTGTATATTCCTAATTCATACATTTTAGCAAGAACAAAACTAGATTTCGTTCTTCTGTCTGTACATATAACTATAATATCAATCTTTTTACCATCTTGATTTATTCCATATTCAGCAACTTCTTGCAATCTTTGTAGGATAAATTTATCAATTACATCATAGTTATTGTTTGCAAATGGTTCTAAATCTTCACTTATGACTATTCTGTCATATGTCTTATCTTTTTGTATTTCTTTTATAATTGCATTAAAGTAAAATACATTCTTGAAAGATAGTGTATTGCCATATTTTTTTCTATAACTATCCACTATTTTATTTGAAACATTTTCATTACTTACTGCAAATAAAGTTTTCATTCGTTACCCCCTAAAATTTGGTAATATTTTATAGTATTATTTTATAACACCCAACCTCTTGTTACTATAGCAAAAACTAATGGTAATATTTGTGCAATTACTAAAATTGTTACAAATGCAATAATTAAATTAAAGCCTCTATCTCTAATATCTAGTCTTCTTATTCCTATTATGTATTGATATATAGCACCAATTGTTATTCCTAAAAAGCAAAATGGTATACTATATATTCTTACCGTATCTAATATCATAGCTGTTAACCCATAAGTTTTTGAGCCACCATATTTTTCTATATATTGTTGTAATTTTCCTCCAGTTTCTTCTTTCATTTCTGATAATTTAGTAGAACTTTCAGATTCTAATACTTCATCTTCTTGCAAAATTGGTTCTGTTGCATATGTAGGTATTATTAATGTTAATAATATTGCAAGGGAAACCAATAAAACTACAAGTGTTTTTTTCATTTTTGCTCCTCCCATTTTTTCCTTTTCTACCTATTTTTATACATATAATATAATACAATAACTACAAAAAAATATCAACTATTTTTATTATTTTTATTTATATAAAAATATAATTTATGTATAGAACAAAAGTGGACATTATTAACATTTTCACTGTTTATAAAATTTTAAAGTCCGCGTCTTTGTTCTTCCGCGAAAAATTGTATTACAATTTTTCTGTGGAATGTTAATTTATTCTATAATAGGAAAGTAGAACTTTCCTATTATAGAACAAAAGCGGACATTATTAACATTTTTACTGTTTATGAAATTTTAAAGTCCGCGTCTTTGTTCTTCCGCGAAAAATTGTATTACAATTTTTCTGTGGAATGCTTTATATTATAGGAAGTTCAGAGAACCTTCCTATAATATATAAAAGACATTCTGTATTTCAAAAATGCCTTTTATTTTTTATAATCTATCATATAAATATGTCATCCACTTAAATACTGCATTTGCCCAATTTTTATCACTTGCGTATCTTGTATTCACTCCTGTTAATGTTGGTCCATTGTAATATGTTCCTTTAGCAATTTGTCCATCATATATTTCTGTTCCTTTTGGGTTTAAATAATTTTTTACCAAATTTCTTGCTACTAAATCAATTCCTTCTGCATATGAATTAAAATTATAAGATCCTTCATATGGATTGCTGTCATATGATCCATATCCAAATAAATTTTTCTTATCATCCGCAATTTTTGAGGTTCCCCATCCTCCTTCATGTATTGCCATTGCAGCTAAATATATTCCGTTTATACCATACATTCTTTCTGCATAGTAGAAAAATTCTGCATTACTTCCAATTACATTTTGTTTGTCTTGGCTATTTCCAGTTAAAACCTTTTTAAATTGTGCTAATGTTAATCCACTTGGATTTCTTAAGTCCATATTAAAATCTAAGCTTCCTTTTAGTGCATCTTTTGTATATTCAACTCCTTCTTTAAAATCAGAAGCAACTATTTCACCAAATGGGTTTATATTGGTGAAACATGCTGAATCAACAAAACCTATATTAGTCGAATATTGTATTTTTAACCAATTTTGATTAACTACTTTAAGGATTAAGGCTTTATCATCTTTTTTCATTTCTGCAATTTCATTTGCTTTTCTATTTGCTGCTTCTCTTATTGTTACTTTTTCTGGTGTAGCATATATATAATCTCCTTCTTTGGGATTATAATTATTTACTCCTTCTCCTGTTCCAATTTCTACTATTTTGTTTTTTGCTTGTGATAAAATTTCTCCTTGTATTCTTTCCTCATTTATGTATTCTTCTCCTTTATATGTTTTAATTATTATTACTTTTTGTTTTCCATCTTCACCTTCTTGTTTTACTTGAATTGTTCCAGTAGGTAGTTTATCATTTTGAATATATTCTGTCATATAGTCTAAATCAACTTCGTCAACATCTAATGTTTTTTTATTTTTGTTTTCTGTATTTATTTTTAAATTTTCTAATATTTTTATTTTGTTTTTATTTTCAGGTATATTCATTTTTTCATTTACAATTACTTCTTCTTTTTTTTCTTCTATTTGAGATATAGCTTCTGTTTTTTTGTATGTTTTAAGGCATAATAAAGAAAGAATCCCTAATATTATTAAAATTATCGAATATACTATTAATCTTTGTCTTATTACCTGTTCTCTAGTTTTTATTATATATTTTACTTTTTTCATCTTTTTCTCCTATGAATTATTGTAATATTTGCAACTTTTTTTGTCAATTGAAGTTTTTGGATTTATTTGCTTTGATATATTGATTAATATTCAAAATTATTATATATTTATAAATAATTTATACTTTATGTAAAATTTTTTCAAAGGAAAGAAAATAAATGTTACAAGATAAACAAATGAGAATTGTAATAAGAATTTCTATGTTAATTTTTATTATTTTAATTATTTTTTTA
>CANPZM010000026.1 GCA_947589065.1 uncultured Clostridia bacterium | reverse complement strand
ATGAGAGAAAATGAATATAGAACACATAATTGTAATGAGTTGAGAATAACAGATGTTGGAAAACAAGTACGTTTAGCTGGCTGGGTTCAAAAAATTAGAAACCTAGGTAAGATGGCATTCATAGATTTAAGAGATGAATTTGGTATTACACAAATAATAATATCAGATGATGAAAAACTTCAAAAACAAATGTCTGATTTAACAACAGAATGTGCTGTTTCAATAAGTGGAAAAGTATCAGAAAGATCAAGTAAAAATAAAGAAATTCAAACAGGAGATATTGAAATTATTGCTGAAGAAATACGTGTTTTAGGAAAATGCAAAAATGTACTACCATTTGAAATAAATCAAAAAGAAGCACAAGAAGTTAGAGAAGATTTAAGATTAGAGTATCGTTTTCTTGATTTAAGAAATGACAAAATACACCAAAATATATTATTACGTTCAAAAATAATAAAGACAATGAGAGATGAAATGGATAGATTAGGATTTACAGAAATACAGACGCCAATACTTGCAAATTCATCTCCAGAAGGAGCTAGAGATTTTCTAGTACCTAGTAGATTACATCCAGGTGAATTTTATGCATTACCACAAGCTCCACAACAATTTAAACAATTATTAATGATTTCTGGTTTTAATAAATACTATCAGGTTGCACCATGCTTCAGAGATGAAGACCCCAGAGCTGATAGGTCTCCAGGTGAATTCTATCAATTAGACTTTGAAATGAGCTTTGCAACACAAGAAGATGTTTTTGCAGTATTAGAAGAAGTAATTCCAAATGTATTTAAACAAAATAGTGAATGGAAAATAACAGAAGCTCCTTTTGAAAGAATTCCTTTTAGAGAAGCAATGGAAAAATACGGAACAGATAAGCCAGATTTAAGAAATCAACTATATATAATTGATGTAACTAAAGTATTTGAAAATACAGAGTTTAATGCATTCAAAGGTAAAACAGTAAAAGCAATTATTACTCATAACATGCAAGAACAAACAAGAAAATTCTTTGATCAAATGTCTGAATATGCAGTATCAGAATTAGGGGCAAAAGGATTAGCATGGGTAAAAGTTGATGAAAATGGAGAATTAAATGGAGGCATTTCAAAATTTATAACACCTGAAAATAAAAATCAATTATCTGAAATCGAAAAAATTTCTAATAATGATGCAATATTCTTTATTGCAGATGAATTTGAAAAAGCACAAAAAATTGCAGGTGGAGTAAGAGAAGAACTAGGAAGAAGACTAGATTTATTGGAAAAAGAAATTTATAAATTCTGCTGGATTGTAGATTTCCCAATGTACGAATTATCAGATGAAGGAACAATAGATTTTAATCATAATCCATTTTCAATGCCACAAGGCGGATTAGAAAGTTTAAATACCAAAGATCCTTTAGATATATATGCATACCAATATGACTTAGTATGTAACGGATATGAGATTTGCTCTGGGGCAGTTAGAAATCATGACCAAGAAATAATGATAAAAGCATTTGAAATAGCAGGATATAAAGAAGATGACGTAAAAAATAGATTTGGAGCATTATACAATGCATTCAGTTATGGAACTCCACCACATGCTGGAGCAGCACCAGGAATTGATAGAATTGTTATGTTAATTGCAAAAGAAGAAAATATTAGAGAAGTAATAGCATTTCCAAAAAATAAGAAAGCAAGAGATGTCTTAATGGGTGCTCCATCAAAAGTTACAGAACAACAACTAAAAGATGTACATATCAAGCTAGATTTAACGGAAATGTAACATTATATTTATTGACAATGCAAATGAAACAATATATACTGTAAATGAATTTTATTGAAAAGAGGTCTTTTTGCTCAAATGAATAAAAGTAAATTAATATCTGTAATAATTATCGCCGTAATATTTATAGCAATTCATACAAATATATCACATGCAAGTACGGGAATAGTAACAACAGAAACTTTACGCATAAGAAAAGAACCAAATACTAAATCTAGCATCTTAGAAATGGCAAATGCAGATGACGAAGTAGAAATTATCTCTAAAGAAGGTAATTGGTATAAGATTAAATATAAAAATGTAGAAGGATATGTTTTAGGAGAATATGTTAAAGTAGATGAAAAAGCAGAAAATACTGCTGATAATTCAGAAAGTGAAACACCAACTCCAACACCATCAGAAAGTACAAAACCTAAAGAAAGTGAGACACCAAAAGAAAGTGAAGAACCAGAAGTAACACCTTCTACAACACCATCAACAAAACCAAGTGAAACTCCTTCAGAAGAACCAAAAGAAGAACCTGAAGAAGAGATGGAATTAAGTAATACAATAAACAAAAAAACAAATGGTTATTTACTACCAAATTTATCATCAATAAAATTAGTAGAACTTCAAAAAGGTAAAAAAGTAGCAATACTAAATACAATTTCAAATTGGAGTAAAGTTACAATAGATAATCAGGAAGTTTGGGTTGCCAATACTTATTTAATGAAAACTGTTTCAGATGATAAGACAACCCCAACAAATAATAACAATGAAACAAAACCAGCTGAAGAAGAAAAGCCAAAAGATGATACAAAAACAGCTTATGTTTCAGTAAATTCTGCAATTAATTTACGTACTAAAAAAAGTACGAGTTCAGAAGTAATCAGAAGTATTCCAAGAAGAGCAACAGTTATAATATTAGAAGAGTCAGGTGACTGGTATAAAGTAAAATACAATAATGATACAGGATATATACTAAAAAGATTAGTTACAGTAAATAGCGAATCATCAAGAAGTATGACACAATCTAGAACTGCTGAACAAATTCAAAAAGTAGAACCAAAAGAAGAAAATTCAGAAACAGAACAAAAAGAAGAAAAGACTGATACAAAACAAGAAGAAACAGAAAAAGTAGAGGAAAAGAAAGAAACTCAAACAACTTCAAACTCAAATACTTCAAAAGGAACAGCTATTGTTAATACAGCAAAAAAATATTTAAATGGTAAATATGTAAGTGGAGGTTCATCTCCTAAAACAGGATTTGATTGCTCTGGATTAACACAATATGTATATTCTGAAAATGGTATATCTATACCACGTACTGCAAGCACACAATATGCTAGTGGTAAAAAAGTTTCAAAGAAAAATGTAACAGTAGGAGATTTAGTATTCTTTTCTGACAATGGAAAAGAAAGTGGAATATATCATGTTGGAATATATATTGGAAATGGAAACTTTATTCATGCAGCAAATAGTAAAAGAGGAATAGTAATAAATTCACTTAACGGTGGAGATAATTATGGATATAATAAATCTTTTATCGGAGTTGCAGAATACTAATACATAATAGAGGTGAAAACAAATTAATTTAATAATATTAATCAATATTGCGTATATTGTTGGAATATTGATAGGGCTATACTTAAAGAAAAGTATAGCTCTTTTTTTATTAGCAATACCAATACTATACATCATTTTAAGAAAAATAAAAAAAACAAGAAGATACGTTAAATTATTACTCAATACAAACAAATTTATTTTAATGATTACAGTAATGACAATTTCTTTAAGTCTCATATTAATAAAAGAATATAAATTTAAAAACACATATATAAAAGATAGTACAATAAATGCAACCGGCATCGTAAAAAGCCAAATAAATGAAAAAGAATATAATAATGAATTTATACTAGAAATTATAGAAAAAGGAAGAATAAATAAAACTAGATTACTAGTCTCAGATTCTAGTAAAACCAAATTAGAATATGGTGATATAGTTGAATTTTCTGGAGAATTCAGAAATATAAGAAGCTATAAAAATCATGGTGTATTTAATTATAAAGAATCTTTGAAAAAAAAGAATATATATGGAAATTTAAAAATAGATAAAATATCAAAAATTGGAGAAAGTAAGTCAATATATAAATTTTTTATAACTATAAATCAAAAAATAAAAGAAAAATTTGATAAAAATTTTTCAGAAAATACAAGCAATATTTTAAAGGGATTAGTAATAGGAGATAAGGCAGAAATAGATGATAAAATCATGGAAAATATTCAAAATAATGGTTTATCACATCTTCTAGCAATTTCAGGAATGCACATAAGCTGTATAATTTTATTACTACAAAAAATATTAGATTCAATAACCTATAACTACAGAAAAAAGAAAATTATATTAATAATAAGTTTAATATTTTTCATCTTAGTAACTGGATTTATAGCATCTGCCATAAGAGCAATAGTAATGGTAAGCCTAGCAATCATTTCAAGGTTATTATTTAGAAAAAACAATTTTTGGGTAGATATTTCAATTACAAGCTTGATTATATTAGTTTATAATCCGTACTATTTGGTAGATTCAGGTTTTCTATTATCATTTGGTGCAACAATAGGAATTATTTATTTTTATCCAATATTAAATAAGTTTAAATCCAAAAATAAAATTATAAATTATTTTCTTTCTATATTCATTCTCAGCATTTCAGTAAATCTTTTCATACTACCAATAATGTTAATACTGTTCAAAAGAATTTCAATATCAGTTTTTTTAACAGGAATTTTAATTACTCCATTGATATTTTTAACAGAAGTAAATGGTATTCTTAGTATATTTATTCCAAATATAATTTTACAATATATTAAAATCTTCTTAGAAATATTAGTATCACTATTTTTAATATTATCAAAAATTAATTTAGGAGAGCTTTACTTTAAAGTACCTAACATTATAGAAACAACAATATATTACTTAATTATAATATTTTTCATTAATAAACGAGGAAGAAAATTTATAAAAATGGGGTTATTAGCATGCATAACTATACTATTAGTAATAACGATAAGTAATGGAATAAAAAAAGAATTAAAAATATATTTTGTAGATGTGGGACAAGGAGACTGCACTTTAATCCAAACAGAAGAAAAAATTAATATTTTAATAGATAGTGGTGGGAGCGAAGAATACGACATTGGAAAAAATATTGTACTTCCATATTTATTAAACAAAAAAATTAATTCTATTGATTATTTGATGATATCACATTTCGACTCAGATCATGCTAAAGGAAGTATCGAAATTTTAAAAAAATTAAAAGTAAAAAATATTATTATTTCAATGCAAATGCAAGAAACAAACAACTTAAATGAAATATTAAATATAGCAAATCATAAGAAAATTAATATTATTATTTGCAAAAAAGGGGATATTATAAACACAAGTAAAACAACAAAATTTGAAATTATTTTTCCTAAACAAAAATTAGATAGTAAAGACATAAACAATAACTCAATAGTAGCAAAATTTATTTATAAAAATAAAAAAATATTATTTACTGGTGATATAGAAAAGGAAACAGAAAGTAAATTGATAAATGAAGATCTAAAATCGGATATTCTAAAAATTCCTCATCATGGTTCGAAAACATCATCAACTGAAAAATTCCTAAATAAAGTAAAACCTCAAATTTGTTTGATAGGAGTAGGAGAATATAATAATTTTGGTCATCCTAATAACACAGTATTGAAAAGATTAAATAAATTACGGTACAGATATATATAGAACTGATGAAAATGGAGAAATAAAAATCATAATAAAAGGAAATGGAAATATAAGCATAGAAAAATATAATTAAGAAATAACAAGTTTCAATCGTTGAAAAACAAAAATAATCGTGCTATAATCAAAATACTAAAAAAATTAATGTCCTACTATAATAATATTTAACTAAGGGGGAATGACCATGAAAGTTTTAATTGTAGAGGACAATAAGCATAAGCTACGGACAATAACCGATTTTTTAAAGCAAAAGGGGTTAGAATACGATGTAGCAAAATGCGGGGTAAATGGCATAGAATGGTTGCAAGAAAACAAGTACATTCTCATTATTCTAGATATGTGTTTCAGATGGTTTGAAGACTCAGAATTGGAGTATTATGCCGGAATGAAATTCCTGTTTCAGGCAGAAACCTATTGCAAACATACAAAAACGCCTTTGCCAGATATAGTAATATATTCTGAATTGATTAATAAAATAAAAGATGATCAAATCAAAGGAATAATTTTTGGAAAGGCGAGAGATGAAGAGGAATTTTATGATGTAATGCAAGAATGGTCGGAAAAAAGGCTAAAAAATCTTAAAACGAAAATATTTATTGTGGAAGATGAACCAAATAAAATTAACACAATAAAGAAAGTTTTAAAGGAAATGAATTTTTCCAATTACGTGATTGCAACATGTTTATCAGAAGCAAAAGATGTCTTAAAAAAAAGTTATGATTTTGATATTATGATTTTAGACATGAAATTCCCACAAAGCACAAATAGTGCTGAAACATATTCGGGAATTGAGCTAATGAGAGACATGGAAAAACATTATGAAATAATAGGATATCCATTGCCAAAAACGATTGTATATTCTATTTTCCTCTTTGAAGATGCTTGCAAAGGTGATATTCCAAAGTCATACTGTGGTCAGACAATTGGAGAAATGGGATTGAAAGAATTATTGCGACAATTTTGCTAAGAGATGTTTATAATCAAATATCTTATTGAATAGGGAAAAAACATTCCCTATTCAATAAGACTTTACCCCAAAAAAATCATAAATCTACTAATATATGCATATTAATACACAAATAGGAAATAATATCACTAGAAGGTGATATTATTGAAAAAAATTTTGATTTGTATAATGATGATATTTTTATTTTTTGCAAGTATAGGAGTAGGATATTTTTATTTAAACACGCGAAATGATCAAAAGAAAGAAAGCCGATTAGAAGAAAATATTGAATACAATAATATAATATCAACACAACAACAAGAAGAAATGATTTCACCAAATACAGAAATAACTAAAACTATTTATTATGAAAAATGTGGACATACTATAACAGAAGAAACCGAAGCTGAAGATGAGATGATAAATTTAACAGAAGAAGAATTTGAGGATAAATTTCCAGAATGGGAAATAAATTCTTTTGATACTGAAAACATATCTATATTCAAAAAATGTGATGAAACATGCCCAGAGCATTATATTATTGGAGAAAGTGAAGGAATAATAAATATTTATAGATTAAATAAAGATGGGGAAGAAGAATTATATGAAACGACTAGTATATATCTAAGCTATTTACCAGAACAGGATCAGCAAAGAATTAGAGATAAAATAGAAGTATATGGTATGATTAACTTAAATTCTATATTAGAAAATTTTGATTAAAATTTTAAAAACAATACAAAAGTATAATAATTTATTTTACAGTTCCACTGTCAAAAATTTCATATGGAAGTAAAAAAAATATGCAAGTTAATTTAACTGTATTTAGCATAAAGTAAGCTATCCATAAAATTAATTAAAATATAATTAGCAGAAAAAAATCTCCTAATTTTAGGAGATTTTTCTTTTATTTAACTATAAATTTTAAACCATCTTTTTTGGCATCTACTTTTATAGATTGACCAGGTAAAAGCTCTGATTTTAAAAGCATTTCTGCAATTTCATCTTCTATATATCTTTGAATTGCTCTTCTTAAAGGTCTAGCACCATATTTTAAATCAGTACCTTTTGACAAAATATATTTTTTTGCAGCCATAGAAACAGAAAGTTTTATTTCTTTATTTTCTAAAGCCTTATCTGTATTTTCTAATAAAAGATCAATTATTTCAATTAATTCATTTTCTGTTAAACTATTAAATGTAACTATTTCATCTACACGATTTAAAAATTCTGGTCTAAATAATTCTTTCAAAGCAGAATTTATTTTATCATTATCAACAGTTTGCTTACCAAAACCAATTGAATTAGTATTTAAATTTGAACCAGCATTAGAAGTCATTATAATAATAGTATTTTCAAAATTAACAGTATTTCCTTGAGAATCGGTCAATTTTCCATCATCTAATACTTGAAGTAAAATATTAAATACATCAGGATGTGCTTTTTCAATTTCATCCAATAAAATAATAGAATATGGTTTTCTTTTAACTTTTTCAGTTAGCTGACCAGCATCATCATAGCCAACATAACCTGGAGGAGAACCAATAAGTTTTGATGTTGAATGACTTTCCATATATTCAGACATATCTATTCTTATAATAGAATCTTCACTTCCAAACATTTCTTGTGCCAATGCTTTAGCTAATTCTGTTTTACCAACACCAGTAGGACCAACAAATATAAATGATGGTGGTCTTTTTGTTGTTTGTAATCCAGCACGATTTCTTCTAATTGCTTTGGCAACAGCAGAAACAGCAACATTTTGACCAATAATTCTTTTATGAAGATTATTTTCTAAGTTTAATAACTTCTGAGTTTCAGCTTCAGTTATTTTCGTAACAGGAATTTTTGTCCAATTTTCAATAACTTCTGCTATATCTTGAACAGTTAAAACAGTAAGTTTTAAATTTTTATTCAATTCTTCTAAACGCTCATTTAGAATACATTCTTTTGTTTTCAAATCAGCAGCCTTTTGATAATCTTCAGTTGAATCTGAAGAAACAGCTTCTTCTTTTTCTTCTGCAATCTTACTTAATTGATTTTTTATAGTCTCGATTTCATATAATTCCTTATTATTTAGATTAATTCGAGAACAAGCTTCATCAATTAAATCAATTGCTTTATCAGGTAAAAATCTATCATGTATATATTTTTCTGACATTTGAACTGTTTTTTCTATTACATCATTTGAAATTAAAACTTTATGAAAATCCTCATAATATTTTTTAATACCTTGAATTATTTGTATAGTATCATCAATAGAAGGCTCTTCAACTATAACAGGTTGAAATCTTCTTTCTAAAGCAGAGTCTTTTTCAATATATTTTCTATATTCATTCAAAGTAGTAGTACCAATTAATTGAACATCGCCATTTGTTAAAGAAGGTTTTAGAATATTAGCAGCATTCATTGAATGTTCTGCATCACCAGCACCAATAATATTATGAATTTCATCTATTACTAAAATTATATTTCCATAAAGCTTACATTCATCAATTAAAGATTTCATACGAGCTTCAAATTGCCCTCTAAATTGAGTACCAGCAATCATTGCAGTCATATCAATTAGATAAACCTCTTTATTTAAAAGTTTAGCTGGAACATTGCCATCTGCAATCCTAATTGCAAGACCTTGTGCAATAGCAGTTTTTCCAACACCAGGCTCACCGATTAAACATGGATTATTTTTAGAACGTCTATTTAAAATTTGAGTAATTCTTTGAATTTCTTTATTTCTACCTACTACTTTATCTAACTTTCCTTGTTTTGCTTTTTCTGTTAAATTAGTTCCAAAAGCATCTAAAAATCTTTTTTTCTTTTCTTTTGGCCTTTTTTCTGTTTTTACTTTTTTCCTTTCAGAAGATGAGGAATTAGCTGATTGATTAGAATTTTCATCACTTGCATTTTTATTTACACCAAAAATACTACCAAGTATAGGACCAATTGGAGGCATATCTTCGCCATCCATATCAGACATATTTTCAGTAATATCAGAGAAAATGTTTTCTAATTGTGAAGACATATCATTTAATTCTTCTTCAGTAAGGTTAGATTGTTTTGCTAAAACTTCAAGTGGATTTATGCCTTTAGCCTTAGCACATCCATAACATAAACCTTCTACCGAATTCTTTCCATTTTCGATTTTATTTATAAAAATAACTGCCGTGTTTTTATTACATACAGAACATAACATAATATAAGTTTACACTCCTTATTTTCAAAATTTGCTAATAAATATAATACAACAAATTGCATTAATAGTCAATGAAAAACTGAATTTATGAAGCAATAAAAATGTAATTCGACGATTTAAATTTTTAATTGAATTTATCTTTCTTTAATGCTATACTATAAGAAATTAAAATCATTTCTAAAAATAAAAAATAGAAGGGAATGAAGTCATGGAAGATAATAATGAAGACAAAATACTTGGTATGAACAGAACAATGTTTTTTGTAATTGTCATATTACTATGTATTTTATCATTAAGTATAGGAATTTATGCACAGATATTTTATAGGTATTCAGATACAGACCCATTTATGCTTGGCGTAGGAATAGGAAGAACACAAGATGCAGCAGAAATTACGAAAATGAAAAATGAATTTAATTCTATTTTTACAAATCAGATAACAGGAAAAACGACACTAGAGAAAATAAATAAATCTGAAGAAGATAAAGAAATTGTATATACATCAAATTCAGTTAATGAAAAAGAAGAAGATGTATATAGCATTTCAGCTTATATTCCAAAAATAAACATTAAAGCAGATTATGCAGATAAATTAAACAGAGAAATTGAAGAAAAGTATTTAGACAAAGCAGAAGAAATAGTTTATGAAGTAAAAGAATTCATTGATTATACAGTAAGTTATAGAGCATATATTAATGGAGAATTATTATCACTAATAATAAAAGAAACAATAAGAGAAGGAAGAAATGCACAGAGTTCAAAAATTGCAACATATAATTACAATTTAAAAGGCAATAAAGAAGCAACAATTCAAGAAATAGCAGATTTCAAAAAATATGACATTTCAGAAATACAGAAAGAAATTAATGCTGAAATCGAAAATTTGAATAAAAAAGATGAAGAACTAAGAAACCAATATGCAGAAATTAAACTTAGAGATTTATCTAATTCAATGTATCAATTTCAAAATACAGAAAACTTCATAGTAAATGATGCAGGATATTTATATCTTATATATGCATATGGAAACAAGGAAAATACAAATAAAATAGATTTAATTATATTTGAATAGGAGGCAAAAATTGAAGAATATACTAACTAAAGTAACAATACTCACAATAATTATTATATTTTTTCTTCAAATAGGAATAGTAAAAGCATCTAATGAAGAAGTTGAGGAAAACGAATCACCACAAACAGATAGTATAAAAGCAAAAGTAATTGAAGCTGGAGACTCATATGAAAGAGATAATGGAAGTGATGGAGTTGAAACCGTTCAAGATGTTAAAGTAAGAATATTAGAAGGTGAAAGAAAAGACGAAAAATTTGATAGTACATATGTACTAACATATGATATAGACAATAAGGTAATTGGAGAAAAACTTATCAAAGGAAGTACAGTATATGTATCAATTACAGAAAAAGATGGAGAAGTAGTCGTAGATGTTCAAGATGTAGTACGACAAAATTATTTAATAATACTTATATTGTTTTTCTTTGCAAGCATCATTTTAGTTGGAAGAAAAAAAGGTGTAAAAGCTATTATTGGACTAGTAATAACAGTTTTAGCAGTATTTTTTGTATTACTTGCAGCAATATTTAAAGGATATAATGCGATTTTAGTCTCAATAGGAACATGTTTTGTAATTACCGTATTAACATTTACTATAATAGGTGGATGGAACAAGAAAACTGTTTCTGCAGCACTTGGAACAATTGGTGGAGTCGTATTAGCTGGACTTTTAGCTACAATAATTGGACATTATGCACAATTATCAGGTGCAGGCAAAGAAGAAGCAATAATGCTAAGTGTAGCATCTAAAAATGTTGTATTTAATTTTAGAGAATTACTATTTGCTGAAATAATAGTATCAGCACTAGGTGCTTGTATGGACGTTGGTATGTCAATAGCATCAAGTCTAAGTGAATTAAAAGAAAAGAAACCATCAATGACAGCAAAAGAATTATTTAAGAGTGGAATGAATATTGGTGGAGATATGATTGGAACTATGACAAATACATTAATACTTTCATTTATTGGTTCATCACTTATTTTAATCCTTTTATATATGTCATCAAGCATATCTTTTGTAGATGTTATAAATATAGAGGCTATAGCAACAGAAGCAGTATGTGCAATATCTGGTAGTGTAGGAATTGTATATACAGTTCCAATAACTGCCGCACTATTTTCTTTTATAAATGGTGACAAACAAAAATATAAAACACAATCAGAAAACATAGTAGAAGGAAAAAGAAGTTTAAAAATATAAGTAATGATAAATAGAACTATTTTGAATAACTTTAATAAGATTTTCAATAAAAAAAGAAAGCTTAAAAAGAAAATTAATTATATGTTTAGTTCTAACAATAAATAATATAATTATCATAAATATATATGTATTAATAAATAATTTTAAGTTTAGATTTTCACTAAATTTTAGATAGAAAATATATGAAAAAATTATATAATATAAAAAAATCCAGTGTATATATTCACTGGATTTTTTGTATAATAGGAAAGTTCTACTTTCCTATTATATAAAAACTTACATTACTAAAAACAATTAATATTTTCTATGGTTGTTCTGCTAATTTAATTTCTATTTCACGTTCTTTACCATCTCTTGAAACGGTTAAGGTAATAGTATCACCAATCTTACATTCATTTTTTAAATTATTAAGTTCAGACATTGTTTTAATATCTTTTCCATTAAATTTTAAAATAACATCTCCAACTTTTAAATCAGATTTTTTAGCTGGACCATCAGATTCTAATTGATACACATAAACTCCAATAGGAATTCTATATATAGTTGCTTGCTCAGCTGTAACATCTACACCTGTGAAACCGATATATGGTCTTTTAACTTTACCATTTGCAATTAATTCTTGAGTAATATCTAATGTAGAATTAACAGGAATTGCAAATCCCATTCCTTCTATACCAGTACCTGCCATTTTTAAAGTATTTATACCAATTAATTTTCCATCAGCATTTACTAATGCACCACCACTGTTACCAGCATTAATAGCAGCATCTGTTTGAAGTAAAGTATACATTGTTCCATCAGAATCTTTAATTTCTCTATGAGTACCACTTATAATACCTGAAGTTACAGTATTTCTCATATCTAGTGGACTACCAATTGCCATTGCAAATTCACCTACTTGAACTGAATCTGAATCACCAAATTCAATTGCAGTTAAGTTATCTTTGTCAATTTTTAAAACAGCTAAATCTGTAAGACTATCAGAACCAATGATTTTAGCTTCTATAGGTTCTGTTTCATTATGCAAATAAATTTTTACACTATTTGCTTCAGAAACTGAATAATAATTTGAAGATGATGAAGATGTATCTATAACATGATTATTTGTTAAAATGTAACCATCTTTAGATATGATAACACCTGAACCTGTTGCTGTAGAAGTGGTTGATTGTTGAGCTGCATAAAAAGTAGGATAATTTGCAGATACAGAGAAATCAACTTCAATACCAACAACAGATGGTAAAACTTTATTAGCAACTGAAATTGCTGTACCAGAATATTCTGATATGTCAACCCCCTGACTTACAGGGCCAGTAGCTGTAAAAATTTTTTCTACGTTATCACTTGATGTTCCTGTAAATATTTTTCTTACAGCAGGCACATAAAAACAAAGCATTAATATAAGTGAAGCACCTACAATTCCAAATACTAATGGAAGAAATACACTCTTAAAAAATGTATGTTCCTTTTTTGATTTAGGAACTGATTTAGCATAAGCAGAAGATGAAGACTTTACAAATGTATTGCCAAAATTGCTATTACTTTCATTTTTTTCTTGTTTTTGTTGATTGTCGTCCATAATTACCTCCTAAAAATATTTCATATATAATTTATACTTAATTTATAAAAAGTTCAAGTCAACAATAAAAAGTATTGCTTGAAAAAAACTAAATCTATATATATAATAAAAATACAAAATTAAAAAAAACTTAAAAAGTTCAAAAAAATTATAATTTGCTTATGATAAAATTAATTAAATATAGTTATAAAAAATAGCATAGAAATTAAACATTACTTATAGATATTAGGAAGGAATGTGACTCTGCATGAAAGAAAAAGAATTGGAAAGACTAACAAGATTAAAAGAAGATGAAAGTAAATTTTATTCAGAAAAAATAAAATTAATAGCAGGAATAGATGAAGCAGGAAGAGGTCCATTGGCTGGACCAGTTGTAGTAGGAGTTGCAATTATGCCAAAGGACTCAATGATAGAAGGAATAAATGACTCAAAAAAAATTTCTGAAAAGAAAAGAGAAAAGCTATATGAAATAATTACACAAGAGGCTATAGACTGGAGTGTAGGAATGGCAGATCAAAACGAAATCGATGAAATTAATATTTTAAATGCCACTAAACTAGCTTTAACAAGAGCAATTGAAGGACTAAAGACAAAACCAGATTTAATACTAGTTGATGCACTAACAAATATTAATACTAAAGGAATTCCATATAAGTCAATAATAAAAGGAGATGCAAAGGAATACTCAATAGCATCAGCATCAATATTAGCAAAAGTCACAAGAGATAGAATGATGAGACAATATGACGAAATATACCCACAATATGGATTTAATGCACATAAAGGATATGGAACAGCTAAACATATTCAAGCATTAAAAGAAAATGGCCCATGTATGATTCATAGAAAAAGTTTTATAAAGAATTTCATATAAGGAGGTAATCTTTATGAATATTATAAGTATTATTGCCAAAAAGCGAGATAAAAAAATTTTAAGTAAAGAAGAAATAGAATATTTTGTTAATGAATATTCAAAAGGAAATATAGAAGATTATCAAGCAGCTGCATTAATAATGGCAATATATATTAATGGAATGACTAGCCAAGAAACAACTAACTTAACATTAGCTATGGCTGATTCAGGTGATAAGTTAGATTTAAGCGATATATCAGATTGTATTATTGATAAACACTCTAGTGGTGGTGTTGGAGATAAAATTACGTTAATTTTAATGCCAATAATTGCATCAATTGGAATACCTGTTGCAAAAATGTCAGGGCGAGGTTTAGGATTTACAGGTGGAACAGCAGATAAATTAGAATCTATTCCTGGTTATAGAGTAGATTTACCAATTGAAGAATTTAAAGAAAATGTAAAAGAAATAGGAATAAGTTTAATAACATCAAGTTTAAATCTAGCACCTGCAGACAAGAAAATTTATGCTTTAAGAGATACAATAGGATGCACTGCTAATATTCCACTAATTGCTTCAAGCATAATGAGTAAAAAAATAGCAGCAGGAGCAAATAAAACAGTAATAGATATAACATGTGGAAATGGTGCTTTTATGAAAGACATTAAGGAGGCAAAAGAACTAGCAAGTACAATGATAAGAATTGGAGAACTATCTGGAAAAGAAGTAAGATGTGTTATTACTAACATGGACGAACCAGTTGGAAAAGCTATAGGAAATTCACTTGAAGTTATAGAAGCGGTAAGAGCTTTGAGAGGTGAAATGACAGATGATGTTAAAGAAATAGTTTTAGCACTTGGTTCACAAATGCTTATTATGGCAGGATTTTCACAAAATATACAAGAAGCAGAAAAAATGATTTTAAATGAAATTAGCTCAGGAAGTGCATATCAAAAGTTTAAAGAAATGGTAGCAAAACAAGGTGGAGATGTAGAATATTTAGAAAATCTAGATAAATTTGAAAAAGCCAAATATATCATTCCAGTATTAGCCGATTCAAGGGGTGCATTAAAAGAAATAGATACAGAAATGATTGGAAATATATCAGTATATTTAGGTGCTGGACGAATGAGAAAAGAAGACAAAATAGATTATAATACTGGAATTATAATGAATCAAAGAATAGGAAATGTTGTAGAAGTGGGGCAAGCCTTAGCCTATGTACATGCAAATGATGAAACTAAAATTGATGGAGCAGTAAAAAATTTAAGGAATGCATTTAAATTAGACCCAAAAAAAGTTGCTAAACCTAAAACAATTTTAGGCATAATTAAATAAATTATTAACAATTTAAAAATTAAATAGTACAATAATCAATTTTGATAGCTTTTAAATTATATACGTAGCTATACAAATATAATTATTGTACTATTTTTTATATTATATGAAAATTCTACTTTCCTATTATATAAAAAAATAACATTTCACAGAAAAATTGTTATACAATTTTTCGCGGACGAACAAAGATGCGGACTTTAAAATGCTATAAATATTGAAAATGATAATAATGTCCGCTTTTGTTCTATAACTTAGAATTTATGCAACTAATACCATTGCAAGAAAATAAATATAACTAAATTTGAACGTGCGGTCAACTCTTTGACAAAGTAAAACATAAATGCTAATCTAGTAATACATACTAGATTAAGGAGGTAACTTATGGAAGGAATAAGAGTTGGAAACAAACAATCCAAATATCCGATAATTCAAGGAGGAATGGGTGTAGGAATTTCAATGCATAACCTTGCTGGAAATGTAAGCAAAGAAGGGGGAATAGGGATTATTTCAACAGCAGACATTGGCTATAAAGAGCCAGACTTTATGAAAAATCCATTAGAAGCAAATTTAAGAGCAATTGGAAAAGAAATAAAAATGGCAAGAGAAATAGCAGGAGAAGATAAAATTTTAGGCGTAAACATAATGGTCGCACTAAACAATTATGATAAAATAGTAAAAGAATGTGTAAAAAATAATATAGACTTAATTATTTCAGGCGCTGGTATTCCAAAAGAATTACCAGAATATGTTCAAGGTTCAAACACAAAGATAGCACCAATAGTTTCATCTTTAAGATGTTGTGAACTAATAGTGAAGCATTGGATAAAAAAATATAATTATATACCAGATATGATTGTTATTGAAGGACCAAAAGCAGGAGGACATTTAGGTTTTAAATGGGAACAAATAAATAGCGACCGAGAACCTAATTTAGAGGAAATAACAAAAGAAGTAGTACAATATATAAAAGAAATAGAAAAATTATATAACAAAAAAATTCCTGTAATTTCAGCAGGAGGAATATGGAATAATGAAGATATTAAAAAGTTTTTAGAATTAGGTGCATCAGGAGTTCAAATGGCGACTAGATTTGTTGCAACTTATGAATGCGATGCATCAGATAACTTTAAACAAGCTTATATAAATGCTAAACCAGAAGATATTAAAATTATTCATAGCCCAGTTGGAATGCCAGGTAGAGTAATTAATAATGAATTTATAAAAAAAGTAGAAAATGAACACTACACAGTAAATAAATGTTATAATTGTATAAAAACTTGTAATGCAAATAATACACCTTATTGCATAACTAAAGCATTAGTAAATGCGACATTAGGAAATATGAATGATGCATTGATTTTTTGTGGAAGCAATGTAGATAAAGTAGATAAAATAATTTCAGTGCATGAACTGATGCAAAAACTGATTGTATAAAAAAATATAAAAAAATATCTTATTTTTGAAACCAATCTAACCTTACAACTGTTTTTATAGTATAAGGAGGTCAAAACATGCAAGAAAAAAATATAACAGATATTATAGAAAAATATTCCGATATGGTATATAGAATAGCGCTAACCAGATGCGGATGCATAGAAAATGCAGAAGATGTTTTCCAAGAAGTATTCATAAAATATAGCCAAAAAAGGCCAAATTTTAAAAACGAAGAACATGAAAAAGCTTGGATTATAAGAGTTACAATTAATTTAAGCAAAAATGTAAATAATTTAAATTGGAACAAAAAAGTTGTAACATTAGATGAAAATATTGCTTTTGAAACTCAAGAACAAAGTAATATATTTTCTGTTGTATGTGAATTACCTCAAAATTATAAAACTGTAATTTATCTATTATATTATGAAGGCTATAAAGTAAATGAAATAGCTAAACTAATGAAAAAAAGCGAAGGAACTATAAAAACATGGTTATATAGAGCAAGAGAAATACTTAAAACTAAATTGGAAGGAGGTTTTGAAAATGAATAACAAAGATAATTATAAAAAAGCAGTAGAACAAATTCATGCTAGCGAAGAATTAAAAGAAAAAACGATAGAAAAAATTCAAAATAATTCCAAAGTTAAACATGAAATACCATGGAGAATGGTGTTAGCTACGTGTACAGCTTTACTAATTATTTTCACAACAAGCTTTGTGTATTTAAATAAACCACAAAATGAGGAAAAAATACCTGAAAAAGAACAGCAACCTACGATTGCAAAAGTAAAAAATAATTTACCAAGATTTGAAAGTATTGAACAATTAAAAGAAGTATTAGAAAAAAATAATAAATATAATTCAACGTATAAATCAGAAACAACAATAACAGATGCCGTAGCTCAGGAAGAAACAAATAGTGAGTCATCAACACCAGATAATTATTCAACAACAAATGTACAAACAGAAAATGTAGATGAAGCAGATATAATAAAAACAGACGGTGAATATATTTATTATGTAAAAAATAGTAAAATATATATAATAAAAGCAGCAGAGTTAAAAATAGTTGAAAAAATCGAATATAAAGAAAATTCAACAGAAACATTTTATCCATCAGAAATTTATATAAACAAAGAAAAACTTATAGTTTTAGGAAATTATTCAAAATATAATAAAGAAACAACAAATAGAAAAATAGGAGACATCGCATCTGATGAAGTATATTCTTATAGAAAAAATTTAGCAAAAGCAATTGTTTATGATATATCTATAAAGGAAAAACCTGAAAAAATTAGAGAAGTTGGAATAGAAGGAAACTATATGAATTCAAGGATGATAGGAGATAATGTTTACTTTATAAGTAGCAAATATTCAGGTTATTATGAAGATTCAGATGATAATATATTACCAATTTATAAAGATACGGTAAAATCTGATGAAGAATTACAAATTCCTGTAACAGACATAGCATATTTTCCAGATACTAAATCCAGCAATTATATGTTAGTAGCAGCATTTAATATAAATAACGAAGAAGAAGTATGTACAGAATCATTTTTAGGTGCAAATGAAACAGTATATGCTAGTGAAAAGAATTTGTATATTACACAAACTATATATGAAAACAAACTAATAAGTACAAGTGATAAAAGTATAATATACAAATTTAACTTAAATGATGGACAAATAAAATTGCAATGCAAAACTGAAGTAAAAGGTGATTTAAACAACCAATTCTCAATGGATGAATATGAAGGAAATCTTAGAGTAGCTACAACTCAAAATGAATATGATGATTTTAATGATAAAACATCAAACCAATTATATATTTTTGATGAAAACTTAAAACAAATAGGAAAAATAGAAAACATTGCAAAAGGAGAAAAAATATATTCTGTTAGGTTTATAGGAAAAGTTGGATATGTTGTAACTTTCAAACAAATTGATCCACTATTTGTAATTGATTTGTCTAATCCTACAAATCCAGAAATAAAAGGTAAATTAAAAATACCTGGATACAGTTCATATCTACACCCATATGATGAAACACATATAATTGGAATAGGTTATAATACAAAATCTAATGGATATGGTGGAATTACTAATAGTAATATGAAAATGTCAATGTTTGATGTTTCAGATTTAAAAAATCCAAAAGAAATGTTTAATATAGATATTGGTGATGCTGGAAAATACGATTATACTGATTCAAGCATAACATATAATCATAAAGTTTTATTTTACAATAAAGAAAAAAATTTAATAGGATTTCCAATAACATACAGACATTATAGATATTCAGATGATAGAAATGGATTTGTAATTTTCAAAATTGATTTAGAAAAAGGATTTGAAAAATATGGAGAAGTATTACAAGAAATAAACTATAATTATAATGTTGGTAGATTAATATATATTGGAGATATATTATATACATTATCAGAAAAAAACATTATAACATATAATTTAAATAATATGAAAAAAATCTCAGAATTGAAATTAGATTAAATATAAAAGCTAATATATTTATATAAAAAAATAAGATGAAAGTGAGGAATAACTACTTTCATCTTATTTTTTATATAATAGGAAAGTTCTACTTTCCTATTATATAAAAAGCTTACATTGCACAGAAAAATTGCTAAAGCAATTTTTCTCGACAACAAATCTTTACGCTTCTTTGAGACCTTAAATATAAGTAGAAAAAGTTAAAAAATAGAAAAAAGGTCTCGCGAAGCGAGATTTGTTCTATTATAGGAAAGTTCTCTGAACTTCCTATAATAGAAAGCATTCCACAGAAAAATTGTTATACAATTTTTCGCGGGCGAACAAAGACGCGGACTTTAAAATGTCATAAATAGCGAAAATGTTAATAATGTCCTCTTTTGTTCTGTCATAGTCAAACAATATAATTATGAAAATTTTGCATTTATTAAAATTTTCATAAAAGATTGGTTTTTTTATACATATATAATATAATTCTTTTAAATATTAGAAAGGTTTAATTTTTATGAAAGTTATTAAAATAGAAACAAACTATAAAAGAGGTTTATTTTTTTATACTACTAATAATATAAAAACAAAAGATTATTCAATAAAATTAGAAAAAGAAATCATAAACATATATCCTGAAATTAAATATCAATCAATAATAGGATTTGGTGGAGCCATAACAGAAGCAACAGGATATTCATTAAATACATTACCAAGAGATAAACAAGAACAACTTTTGCAGGAATATTTTGGTGAAGACGGAATAAATTACAATTTTTGCAGATTGCCAATAGCAAGTTCAGATTTTTCAAGAAAATCATATTCATATTCTCAAAAACAAGATTTATCAGATTTTTCAGTAGAAAAAGATAAAGAATATATAATTCCAACAATAAAAAAGGCACAAAAAATAAATTCACAAATAAAATTTTTATCATCACCTTGGAGTCCACCCAAATTTATGAAAAGTAACAAAATGTTAATTTTAGGTGGAAAACTGGAACAAAAATATAAAGAACAGTGGATTGAATACATAATAAAATACATAACAGAATATAAAAAAGAAAATATAAATATAGATTATATGACAATCCAAAATGAGCCAAATGCAGTTCAAATATGGGAATCATGTTTATATACTCCAGAAGAAGAGGCAGATTTAGCAATAAATAAACTATATCCTAAGCTAAGAGAAAATAATTTGGATACAAAAATTTTAATTTGGGATCATAATAAAGAAAAATTATTTGATAGAGCAATGAAAGAAATAAATAATAATAAGGCTTTAGAAGCAATTTCAGGAATTGCCTTTCACTGGTATACAGGAGACCACTTTGAAAATATATCATTAATAAGAGAACTTTTACCTGGAAAATTATTAATTCATACTGAAGGGTGCACAGGATACTCTAATTTCAATAAAAATGATGAAGTAAAAAATGCCGAAATATATGGTCATGATATAATTGGAGACCTAAATGCAGGAGTACAGGGATATATAGATTGGAACATGATATTAGATAACAAAGGTGGACCAAATCATAAAAAGAATTATTGCAACAGTCCAATTATGATAAATAAAGATAACACTGATTATATAAAAAATCTAACATTTTATTATATAGGACATTTTAGCAAATATATAAAAAAAGAAGCAAAAAGAATTGCTTTTAGCAGATATACACAAGATATACAAATAACCGCATTTCAAAATCCAGATAATAGTATAGTAATTGTTCTATTAAATGAAACAGATAACAATAGAGAATATAATATATGCATAAAAGATAAAGTAATACACGACAATTTAGACAGCCATGCCATTGTCACATATGTAATTTAATGTCAACGAGACGGAGAACTTGACACACTTTAGGTGTGTCAAGTTCTCCGTCTCGTTGATAATCCAATTAGCCTCAAATTGCCGATCAATTGCCATCAAACTCCTCCACTCAATGAATCCGTCCGTTGACAATCTAATTGACTCAAAATTGCCATTCAATTGACAGTAAACAAAACAATTAGCAAAACGTCAAATAAAACTAAAAAAGATTTGATTAATTAACTCTTATTCAATTTTTCTAATTCCTTACATTTTATTTTATATTCAACTTGCTGAGTTAAAAATTTATAATATAAATATCCTTGTTCATACTGACTAGCAGGATTAAAGGTATCTTGAAAATCCTCCATAACAACCTCCTAAAAAATGTTTTTATAAAATATATTCAAGTTATATTATTTTATGATAGAATACCAATATATAAAATAAGGAGGCATATTATGAAAAGAAATGAAATTGATGAAAAGTATAAGTGGGACTTAAAAGCAATTTACAAGGACAGAGAAGCATTTTCAAAAGATTTTGAAGAAGTAAAAAATGAACTACCAAAAATAGAAACATATAAAGGAAAATTTTTAGAATCAGCAGATATATTCCTAGAATTTATGGAACTACTTGAAAACATTAATAGAAAAATTGAAAAAATGTATGTATACACTCATTTAGCAGTAGACGTTGAACCGGAAAATGCAGAAATGCAAGAATTAAATGCAAATATATTAGGATTATCAGATGAGGCAGGAAATAAAACAGTATTTATAGATTTAGAAATACTAAAAAATGAAGAAAAAGCTAAAAAAATATTAGAAGATGAAAGATGCAAAAAATATACTAATATGATTAATCACATTTTAAGAACAAAGCCACACATACTAAGTGACGAAACAGAAGAAGTATTAGCACGAGCAAGTGGAGTATTAGAATCATCATATAAAACATATTCAAATATAAGACCAGAATTCGAACCGGTTATAATTGATGGAAAAGAATATTTTTTAAATGAAGAAACAGCAAAAGAATATTTAAAAAATCCAAATGAAGAAATAAGAAAACAAGCATATGAAAAATTAAACGTGGTATATAAAAAATTTGCAAATGTATACGCTAGTACATTAGAAGCAACAATGAAAAAAGATGCTTTTTATAGTAAAGTAAGAAAGTTTAAAACTCCACTAGAAGCAAGTGTCTTTGGAGATGAAGTTTCTGAAGATCTTTTCTACAAAGTATTAGAAACAGCAAATAAAACATATCATGGATTTTATTTAGAATATCTTGACACAGTAAAAAAATTACTAAATAAAGAAAAATTAGAAATGTGGGATCTAAGATATCCACCAATCAAAACACCAACAAAAAAATATTCACTTGACGAAGCATTTGAATTGATTTTTGAAGCAACAAAAAACTTTGGAGAGGATTATAGACAGATTTTGCAAAAGGCAAGAGAAGAAAAATGGATAGATTATATGCCACATGAAGGAAAAAGACATGGTGCTTACTCTTCAGGATGTTATGATACATATCCATATATTCTAACAAGCTATAATGGTGACATTGAATCAATATTTACATTAATTCATGAATTAGGACATTCTGTACATTCATATTTATCTAAACATAATCAGGAATATATTTTAAGTGATTATAGAATTTTTGTGGCAGAAGTGGCATCAACAGTAAACGAAAACTTATTAATGAACCTATTGATTGAAAAAAGTACAGACATAGAAGAGAAAAAATATTTATTATTTAGAAAATTAGATGAATTTATCGGATGTTGCTATAGACAACCATTTTTTGCAAATTTTGAAAACATATTACATCAAAAAGCTGCTGATAATGAGGGTTTATCAAATCAAACTATAACAGACTTATATGAACAATTAACAGATGAATACTATGGAGGAAAGGTAAAATCAAATGAATATTCAAAATACACATGTTATGGAGTACCTCATTTTTATTATAATTACTATGTTTATAAGTATACAGTAGGAATGTGTGTTTCTTCAGTAATTGCAAAAAGAATTTTTGAAGGAGATAAAGAGCAAATAGAAAAATACTTAAAATTCCTAAGATCTGGCTCAACTAAAAATCCAGCAGATCTACTTACAGATGCAGGAGTTAATCCACTTGAAGAAAAACTTTACAAAGAAGCTTTTGAAAATTTCAAAAACGATTTAGAAGAATTCAAAAAAGTCACAAACTAGTGAAATCTGTCAATAATTTTTGAAAATTTCACTAAAAAATAAGATTATTTTATTAGCGAAAATTTCACCTATGTATAAACTTGA
>CANPZM010000025.1 GCA_947589065.1 uncultured Clostridia bacterium | reverse complement strand
TTCTATATTTATACATACAAAGGTGAAATTTTTGCTTACAAACTTTTAAGGTGATTTTATCATAAATTAAATACACAAGATAAAATAAGGTATTGACTAGATAAATAAAAATATGTATAATATAGAAAGGAAAAAAGGAGAATTCAATATGAAAAGTAAAAAAGTTTTATTAATTATACTTATGATTTTAACACTATTACCAATATTTACTATTAAATCATATGCAGCAGATACATTTTCAGCAACATTAACACCTAGTAGTCAAAAAGTAAACAAGGGTGAAGAATTTACAGTAACTCTTAAATTAGAAAACATTAATGTTCAAGATGGAATTAGTGTTGTAGGGGGAACTTTAAAATATAATTCTGATATTTTAACAATAAAAGATCCTACTAATGATGTTAAAGGCATTGACAAATGGGTAATGGAATATAATGAAGAAAATTCAGCTTTTTCAATAGATACTTCTGAGGCTGTTAGCGAAGATACGGAAATAGCTACATTTAAATTTGTAGTTAATGAAGATACTACTGAAACGATGGCTTCTGTTACAATAGCAAATATGAAGGCTGGAAATGCTAGTATAAGTCAAGAAGTAGAAATTTCAGATGTAATAACAAATATATCAATTGGTACAGGAACAATTGTTATTCCAACAACAAGTCCTTCAGAGAGTCCTTCTGAAAGTCCTTCAATTACACCATCTGAGTCACCTTCAGAATCACCTTCAATTGTACCATCAACTACTCCTTCTGAAGAACCAACTGCACCTCAACCAACAACAACAGTAAAAGAAGAAGACATTCCTAGTACAGGAACTGAAAACTTTGTTATTCCATTAATTATAGTTATAGTTTCTTTAGGAGTAGTTTCATTTATCGGATATAAAAAGATGGATAAATAATTAAAAAGTATATATTACAATAACCTATTATGTGGATTAAAATTTGCATAATAGGTTATTTTTTTGTATAATAAAAACTGCTATAATAGAAAAAAAGTATGCATTGTGAATGATTTAATAATAAAAGATTAATATGTATGAACCAAATAAGAAATGAGGATACTAGAGGATGCTAAAAAAATTATTAATAACAGAGAAACCTAGTGTGGCGATGGAATTTGCTAAAGCTTTAAAAATAAACGCTACACGAAAAAACGGATATTTAGAATCAGATGAATGGATAATAACGTGGTGTGTAGGACATTTAGTTACAATGTCTTATCCTGAAAAATATGATGAAAAATTAAGAAAATGGAGATTAGATACATTACCTTTTATCCCGACAGAGTGGAAATATGAGGTTATTCCTCAAGTAGAAAATCAATTCAATGTAGTAAAACAATTGATGCAGAGAGAAGATGTTACAGAAATATATAATGCAGGAGACTCAGGAAGAGAGGGTGAATACATACAAAGGTTAGTATTTATGATGGCAAAACCTAATCCAAAAGCACAGATGAAGCGTGTTTGGATAGATTCTCAAACTGAAGAAGAGATACTAAAAGGAATAAAAGAAGCAAAAGATTTATCAGAATATGATAGTTTATCAGATTCAGCTTATTTAAGAGCAAAAGAAGATTATTTAATAGGAATCAACTTTTCAAGATTACTATCAATAATATTTGGAAGGCGTGTTGCTTCTCAAATAAAAGAAGAAAAGGTATCAATTTCTGTTGGGAGAGTTATGACATGTGTATTGGGAATGGTTGTATCAAGGGAAAGAGAAATAAGAAATTTCAAAAAAACGAAATATTATAAGATTGTTGGAGAATTTGGAGGAGACGAATCCTTTAAAGCTGAATGGAAAGCGGTAGAGAATTCAAGATTTTTTGAATCACCATTATTGTATAATGAAACTGGATTTAAAAAAGAAATTGATGCTAATAACTTTATTAATTCAATAGAAAATAAAGAGGCTTTTATAGAAGAATTGAAGAAATCTAAACAAAAAGAAAATCCGCCATTATTATTTAATTTAGCAGAAGTGCAAAATGAGTGTACAAAAAGATTCAAGATTAAACCAGATGAAACATTAGAAATTATTCAGGAATTGTATGAAAAAAAGCTAGTTACGTATCCTAGAACTGATGCAAGAGTTTTATCAACAGCTGTTGCAAAAGTTATAAGTAAAAATTTAAATGGATTGGTAAAAGGACTTAATAATCCAGAAATTCAAAATATTTTGAAAAAAATGTCTGAAGAAAAGTATTCAACAAATCTCGTTAAAACTAAGTATGTTAATGATTCCAAAATAACAGATCATTATGCTATAATTCCAACAGGTCAGGGGTTAGAAAATTATGATAAACTTTCAGAATTAAAGAAAAATATATATTTACTAATTGTTAAAAGGTTTTTATGTATTTTTTATCCACCTGCAGAATTCAACAAGCTGAGTGTTACAATAAAAGTTGAAGATGAAAGATTTTTTGCAAACCAAAAAGTGTGTATCAATCGTGGATATCTTGATGTGTTAAAAGGTGAAAATGAGGAAAAAGAACAGGAGGAAAAAATTTCTTCTAAAATAAAAAAGGGAGATAAAATACAAATTAATAAAATAGAAACAAAAGAATCAGAGACTACTCCTCCAGCAAGATACAATTCTGGTTCAATGATACTTGCTATGGAAAATGCAGGAAAGCTTATAGAAGATGAAGCATTGCGAGAGCAGATTAAAGGAGCGGGAATTGGGACGAGTGCAACTAGGGCTGAAATAATGAAAAAACTTGAAAGAATAGGTTATATTTCAATTAATTCAAAAACGCAAATTATAACTCCGACTGAAAAAGGAGAAGCAATATATGATGTTGTTTTTTCTTCTATGCCTGATATGTTGAATCCTGATTTAACAGCTAGTTGGGAAAAAGGACTAGATATGGTTGCAAAAAAGGAAATTGAACCTGATATTTTCATGAATAAATTAGAAAAATATATAAGAAATAAAATTTCAAAATTAGTTATTCCTATGTGAAAACATAAAAAATAGTTAGAGTTTCACTTATTAAAATGGACCTAATGTTAAGTACATTTTAAAAAAGTGTTACTCTTTTTCTACATTATAGGAAAGTTCTCTGAATTTCCTATAATATAAAGTATTCCACAGAAAAATTGTTATACAATTTTTCGCGGACGAACAAAGACACGGACTTTAAAATGTTATAAATAGTGAAAATGTTAATAATCTCCGCTTTTGTCCCTTGCATAAATGTTTTTTTTAAAATAAATTTAGATGCTTGAAAGCCCTTAATACGTAATGTTATATGTGAAATTATAACAAAATGATATTAAATTGATAAATATATGTAAATATTTGCTCAGATATGCATTATTATTATTATATGGCATGTAGAATTATATTTTTAGTCTTTTTATGTATTGATTCAGTTTAAATAAATTTTATTATTTAAATATATTGAAAATTTACTATTGGAGAAAATAAGATGAAAAAATCTAGTTCTAAAATTAAAAAGATAAGAAAAATTATATTTACGATTTTAATTATAAGTTTAATCATTTTTATAATTCTACTTAGTCAATATGAAAGAATATTAAAAAATCAAAATTCCTTAGAATATGAAACCCAGAAGAAGACAATAACTGAATTTCAAACGGAAAGATGGAATGAAATAAGGAAAGCTGTATTTGGTGCTGGAGCTGATAGTTTATCTGATGTTTTGAATGTTAATATAGCTACAATGTCAGTGCAAGCCAATAATGAGTATTTTAATTGGGCAGATACTTCTAAATTAGGAATTACACCATGGAATGGTTCGACTGAAAGTATTAGTACAACTAGAACTGAAACCGAATCATATTCAGATTCATATATAAATGGTGCAACAAACGCAAAAACTTCTGTAAGTGAGAGTATTACGTATACAGTCATAGATGTAAACAATGCGGAACAATTAAGATGGGCTTTGGAGCAGTATCATTCTTCTGCTTCTAATATAAAAATTAATTTAAAAAGTGATATAGATTTAAATGGACAAAATGGAAAAGTTTGGCAATCAATAAAATTATCAAGAGCAAATACAAATGATGTAGGATGGTTATATTTTGAAGGAAATAATCATACTATATACAATATGAAAAACTGCGGATCTGGATATACACATGGAAATGGATTTTTTGGGGATATTTCAAATAAAACGTTTATAGCAAAAAATTTGAAATTTGTATCTTCAATGGTTATTAATAATGTTGTTGGACAAGAAACTGATATAAAGGGAATGGGAACATTATTTGGTGTTGTTAATAATCAGCCAAGTAAGTATGGAGTATATATAGATAATGTAAAAGCAATAAGTGTATTTATGCAGACTAGCGATAAAGTAGGAACAGCTGGTGGCGGAGGCTTAATTGGAAGACTTAACCATGCTGCATACAATGATAATGTATTTATTAAAAACTGTGCATCTGAAAAAGTTTATATAGCAGGAATTGATCATGTTGGAGGATTTTCAGGATGTATATGTAATGCAAATAGAGACGATGGATATCACGTAAAGTACAATGCGGAATTTCCAGAGCAACCAGAAGCTTTTCTAAAGAAAGCAGCAATATTTCCAACGATGATTGAAAATTGTTTTTCTGTAGACAGTGAAGTATTTTCTACAGGAGCAGATTCAGGAGCGTTTATTTCTTGTGGAGGAGTATTTATTGTAAGAAATTGCTTTACAAATAATACAATATATGCAAATAGTGAGACAGGAGCTTTTATAGGAAAATTATTTACAAGAGTATATGATAATAATCCAACAGATAGTACACCTTATAGTGACTCTTTATATGATGATGCTGGAGTGAGATCTGTATCTTTATATATGGAAAATTGCTATTCATCTGGAATAATTGAAGGAAATAAAAATATAGGTGGATTTATTGGAATAACGAATTTTACTCAGTATGATTGTACAAGTGCTATTATAAAGAATTGTTATTCAAGTGCAATGGTTGGTATGGAATATTCTGGTGAGGCAGTAGGTGGATTTATTGGAAGCGGAGATTCAGCAGTAAAATTAGGTGCAACAGTAAATATTGGAGGCCAGACGATAACAGCCAAAAGTGATGTATTTGTAGATTGCTATGCTGTTGGTGAAGTTGGAGATATAACAACAAATACTGATAATAATTCTTTGAATACATCAACGTTAGGAGGTTTTATTGGAGATTATACAAGTAGATCTACAGGAGTTAAATTTATAAATTGTTATTATGATAAGCAAACAACTGGAATGAGAGAAAGAGGAATAGGTTATGTAAGTGACAATTCTACAGGTTCAATAGAAGGTTTAACTGGTACATACACACAAGGTTCTACACTAAAAGGAGGAACACCAGGTTTAACAGGAAAAACAGGAAATATAGTTAGCATGTTAGATTCTGAGTCTTGGGTACAAAAGAAAGGATTATATCCACAATTAGCTGTATTTGACAGTAAAGCAAGTGAAATATTTAAAGAAGATGCAGATTTAGTTAGGTGCTATTCTCAAGCATCTACATCAACTGTCTTTTTAGAGCATTGGGATTATATTATGACTAATGAAAATACACCATATAATGTAGAAACAGATGAGGACTTTACACCAACTGCTAAGGCAGATGAAAATAATTTAGTATATGACACCATAAGAGATATAACTTTATCTTTTGAATTTACAAGTAAGGCAAATTCTGAAGCAAGCTATGAAAACATTGTTTGGAAAGTTGACAAGGAAATGAACGATTCCAGAAAATTCATAGATTCTTTTAATATTGATTATGGAGAAGAAGATCCACTAGGGGAGACAAGTATTAAAAAGGATGTATTATCAATTATAAATCCTGCTAAAGATACTAGTTCGATAGATGAGGATTTATTAGAATTAATGAAAAAACTTGGAGATAATAAAGACATTTATAAATGTTATGAATTTGCTCCTGGTAAATGTTGGGTAGAAGTTGAAGTAAAAAATGCAAGTGGAAGTGTTATAGGTGGAAGAAAATTAAGATTATTACCAATGGCATTTGCCGATGCTGGTAATTATACAGAAATAACAATTGGAGAAAAAGGAAAAAATTCAATTGTATACTCTAAGGGTGAAAAAAAAGTACAATATGAAGGAGATACATATAAACATCAATTAGATACAATTTATTCAATAACAAGTGCTGAAAATTTGGGAACAGATAGTAACTATAAATCACAACAGGTTACCAAAAGTACAGACACAAATTTTGCTATGTGGGGAAGATATCCTGCAGAACAAAATAAAGGCACTAAAAATGAAATTTTTGATTCTTTATATGATCAAAAAATGATTGGCGACGCGGTTGATCGGAAGAACTAAAGTTGCGGTATTTAAATTAAAACTTACTTATGTTGAACATTCTTTAGAAAATGGGCAAACTGTACAAGTTCCAAAAATAGATTACGATAATGCCGAAAGAGTAACAGAAGAAAACTTGAATAATGAAAAATGGACAGGAGCTAAACCATTTACTATTGCAGATTCTGGTTGGTATGAATTAAGATATTATTGGCGACTAGATGACGGAAGATATTTATCAGATACTAAGATTGTAGTTATAAGAGGTGCATCATATACAGCTGAAATTGAAACGCAAGTAAATAATAAAGATGCAAAAACAGTACCAACTATAGTACCAGATATGATTGAAGGAACAGCAGATCAATCTTTATTGACATTTAATGGAGATAATGTTGCAACATCAATGGATGATAACCAAACGATAGTAAAATCAAAAGAAATAAAAGATTTCTCTGGAGAAGAAGTTCTATTTGGCTGGAAAAATGATGGAAATTATAAATTAGTTGATATTATTATAGAAGCCTCTCAAGATGGATTTAACTGGACACCATTAACTCTTACATTAAATAATCCAGACAACCCATATGATTTTATTGATGCAGAATATACATATTATTATCAAGACTATAGAATGGTTCAAAATCCATCGACAAACCAATATTATGTAATAGAAGAAAATGAGCCACAAGCAATTACTAGTACAATTGTACCTATTCGAAAAGGCGAGAATACCGACTATGCGGACTTCTTACATATTCGTTTTGAAATAAAGGGAGAATATGAGAATGTTAAGAGTGTAAAAAGTAATATAAGGGTAAAAGCTGTATTTGTACCAATAGATACACATGTTGTAGCCCAAAAATTTGTAAATAAACAAAATGTATTAACAGGAGAAGAAGTAGAATATACAGTTCATTTTACACCAGATAATTTCAATGATGCTTATGATGTTAAGGCCAGTGATGTTATGCCACAACATACTGAATATGTTAATGATTCTGTGGAACTTGGTGAGTATGTTGATGGAAAATATGTAAAATATGAAGATGATTCTCAATCTAGCTCAAGCTTTGATGAGGATACTAAGACATTACATTGGACTTATAAAAAAATGGAATATGGAAAAGTTTACTATGCTAAGTTTAGAGTAAAAGCGACAGGAAGAGTAAATACAGCAATTCAAGATTTCTTAAAGATAGATAATATTGTTAATTTTACATATCGTAAATCTGAATTTGGAAAGCCAGTAGATGGAGAACCATCTAAAGCTGCAACATTTATTATTATAGCTGGAGAGAGAGTTTATTTAACTGTTAATAAAATTGTTACTACAGAAGGAGCACCAGATGAAAAATTCACAATGAAGGCTACATTAACCAAGGATGGAAAGCCATATAATAATTATAAATGGTATATTGATTATGAGTTAGTTGACTCAAACTCAGATTCAGTAGAAATATCAGAAGAGCAAACTGCAATGTTTGTTGGAACTGACGAATTAGATGGAGCAAGTTATTTAATAGAAGAAGATAAAACAAAAATGCCAGAAAATTTCTATTTTTCATCAATAACTAATAATGGTACTGGGGTATTTGAAGATGGAACAGTACATGCTATAAATGTTAGAAATTATTATAGATTACCAGAAGGAATGGCAAATGTATTTATTGAAAAAAGAAATTCAAAGACAGATGATTATGTGCCAGGCGCTAAAATGAAATTAGAAAAACTTGTTGATGGAGACAACTATCAAGAGGTAACAAAATGGGAAACAGATAGTGAAAGAAAAACAATACTTTTACGTGAAGTAGGTAAGTATAGAGTTGTAGAGGAAGAATCACCAGAAAGGTATTTCCTAAATAGTGAACCAGTTTATTTTGAAGTTCAGGAAAATACAGATGGTAATTTAGAAATATTAAATGATGAAGGTATAATAGTAAAAAGTAATGTAATTAAATTTTATAATGAGCCAAGAGTATACTCAAGATACAAAGTTGAATATTATTATGATGGAAATATAGCTATTGAGAAAACAGAAAATTTTGAAGCTGAAATTGGAACTCAAATAAATAGTCATACAGATAATTTAATTCCTGGATATAGGCTAAAAAGTCATAATGTGCCTATTATTATTAGTGAAGATGAAACACAAAATATAATAAGGGTTTATTATGTAAAACGTACTGATTTAATTTATAAAGTGAACTTTTTAGAAGATGGTACTAATAGGGTATTAAATCCTCCAACTGTTGTTAAAAATGCTACATATATGGATGTAATAAATGCAGAGGAAGTAAAAATAGAAATACCAGATTATGAATATGTTAGAGCAGATCCAGAATCTATAACTGTAGATGTTACGGAAAAAGAGCTTAATTTATATTATAAGAAAAAAATAGGAAAAGTAGTTATTAAATACTTAGAAAAAGGTTCTGAAGATCAATTACATGAACCAGATGAAATAGAAAACGAAGTTGGTGAAAGATACGATGTTAGTGATAAAAAGCTAGATATTGATGATTATATTTTTGCAGAAGTGCAAGGAAATGTAGAAGGAAAAATAATTGATGGAACTATAGAAGTAATATTCTACTATTATTATAATGTACCAGAATTGACAGATACAGTTATGGAAAAAGATGGTACAAATAGTATAAGTAATAAAAATGATAAAGTTTCTTATACTATTGAATATTCTACTAAGATAATTAATTTTGTTGGAGATGCAACTCTTACGATAATAGATACATTGCCTTATCATATAGATGAAAAAGCTTCAACATTGAATGATGGTAAATATGATCCAGATGCCAATACTATAACATGGACACAGGAAATAACTGGTATTAATTCATACGAAAATAAAAACAATACAATAAATATAAATAAGAAAATTGAGGTTGTTTATACAGACTTAGATTTATCTGAAACAGAAATAGTAAATGAGGCTATAGTTAAGTTATACTTCAAGAAAGTAGATAAAACGGAAGAAAGTACAGATGATGCCACGACTTTATTGGACTTTATGATTGATATACCTGTTACTAAAATATGGAATGACAGTCACAATAAAGATTTACAAAGGCCAGATATGTTAGACATAATATTAAAAAAGAATGGAGCTGATTTTAGGACATATACTTTAAGTGATGAAGATAAATCTGACGAAAATGATGACGTTTGGGAATATGTTTTTAGCGGCTTACCAAAATATGATGAAAATGGTGATGAAATATCATATTCAATTGATGAGAGAGAAAAAGAATTAAATGATTTAAAATATTATAGTAAGAGCATTTCTGGAGATGATGTAGAAAAAGGAATAACTATTACTAATACAATTCATTATGCTAAAGTAATAGTTCATCATTATATATTAAATTCACATACTAGAGTTCCATCAGTAAAGGGAGGAACTGTTGATGATGTAATAATTCAAGGAAATATTGGAGATGATTATAATACATCAAAATCTGATGAAGTTTCTCCAAACTATGAATTTGTAAAAACTGAAGGAAATGTTAAAGGACAAATGACAGAAAATGCAATAGAAGTAACTTATTATTATCAATTAAAAACACCTACTATAGATGCAAGTGCTACAAAAAAAGGAACAGAAGAAATAATAACAGAAAAAGATAGTGTGGTTCTATATACGTTACATTATAGTGCAACTATTGAAGATTATATAGGAGATGCAACTTTAACATTAGTAGACAAATTACCATATCATATAGATAAGGATGCATCAGATATACAACAAGGTGATTATGATGAGCAATCAAATACAATAACATGGAAACAAGAATTAGTTGGAATTAATTCATATGAAAAAATAAATAATACAATAGACATTTATAAAAATTTAAAATTAGTATTTAAAGATATTGATTTAAGCAAAGAAAATATGACTAATAAATTTGATGCAACTTTACATTTAAAAACACCGGATAAGACAGATAAGAAAACAGATGAAGAATCTACAAAATTAGACTTTACTATAGATATACCTGTTGAAAAAGTGTGGGTGGATAGTGACGATGTAAATGAAATAAGACCAAAAGAAATCAATTTAATCCTTAAAGAAAATGGAAAAGAAAAGAAGACAGTAACAATTGGTGAAAAGAATGTGGATAAAAATGATAATAATAAATGGAAATATACATTTAAAGACTTACCTAAATACGATGAGTCAAGAGAAAAAATAGATTATACTGTAGAGGAAAAAGCAGTTAAACATTATACTTCTCAGACTAGTGGCAATATTGAAGATGGTATAACAATAACAAATTCAACTGATTATGCAAAAGTTATTGTTCATCACTATTTATTCGGAACTAAAGAAAAGGTTCCTGCTAAAGGTGGAGGAGTTGTACAAGACGAAAAAATAGAAGGAAAAGTAGATAAAGAATATACTACAGAAGTATCAAATAAAGTAAGTCCAAATTATGAATTCATAGCTTCAGAAGGACAATTAAAAGGAAAAATGACGGCAAATCCAATTGAGGTTACTTATTATTATAAACTTAAAGATCCAAAAGTAACGCAAACAGATGTAATAAAAGAATCTGCAACTAAAATAACCAAAAAAACGGATAAAGTTCCATATACAATTACATATGTGGCAGTAGTAGATGAATATATAGGTGATGCAACAGTAACAATAGTTGATAAATTACCATATCAAATAGATGAGGAAAAATCCGAATTAGCAGATGGAAAATATGATGCAAAAAATAAAACAATTACATGGGTTGAAAAGATTAATGGTATAGATTCATATGAAGGAAAAAATAATATAATAAACATAAAGAAAAAGATTAATTTAGTGTATAAAGATATTGATGTAACACAAGAAGAAATGGAAAATAACGTTAGTGCTACATTAGATTTATTAAAAACAAAAACCCAGTATGAAGATGAAGATAATGCCAAAACAGAAATTGATGTTAATGGAGAGGTAATAGTAAAATATAAAGACAGGGTAACAAATAAAGAGATTGATAAATCAGTTACAGAAACAGGTAAGATTGGTAAAAAATTTGATGTGAGCAAGGATAAAAAGGAAATTTCAGGATATACACTAGTTGATGAGCCAAAAGAAAAGACTGGTAAATTTAAAGAAGAAAAACAAGAAAAAATATATTATTATGCTAAAAATACAGATGTTCATGTAAGATATGTTGATAAATTAACAAAAGATGAAATCGAAAAAGACGTGTTAATAGAAGGGTATGAAGGAAAATCTTATGAGACAAAGCAAAAAGAAATAGAGAATTTTAAATTTGTTGAAAGTACAAAAAATATTAAGGGCAAAATGACCTCAAATAGAATTGAAGTTGTATATTACTATATTAGAGCGGCAAAAGTTATTGTAAAATATGTAGAAAAGGATAGTGGAAAAGAATTAGCAAAACAAGAAGAAATAAAGGGATATCAAGATGATAAGTATAAAACAGAACAAAAAAATGTACAATTCTATAATTTATTGGAAACGCCAAAGAATGCTCAAGGTAATATGAGAGTGACAATGAATGTTGACAAAGATGGAAAGAAAACAATTGAAAATACAACATATGTAACATATTATTTTGAGAAAAAGAAATTTAATTTGAATATCGAAAAAATAATAAAGAGTGTTATTTTGAATGGTAATGAGATAGCTGTAAATAATGACTTAGGAAAGGTAGAATTATATAGAAAATCAGTAAACTCTGACAAATTGGAAATTGTTTATTTAATAAAAGTAACTAATGATAGTGAATTGACAGGAAAAGCTCAAATAAGAGAAAATATACCAGATGGCTTAATTATGGAAAGTCAAAGAAATCCTGAATGGACAATAAAAAACGATATAGCAACTTTACAGACGGATAATATTAAACCAGGAGAAGAGAGAGAATATACAGTACGTTTAACATGGAAATCTAATTCAAATAATATTGGACAAAAACAGAATACAGCACAAATAGTTGAAACTCAAAATGAAGCAAACTTTGAGGAATATTTAAATGATGATAATACAGATTCATCAGATGTAATTATTGCTATAGGAACAGGTAAAGGTACTGCATATGAAATGGCTATAGGTTTTGGAATAATTGCAATAATGTTGTTTGGATTAATATCAATTATTAAATGGCAAAGAGAAAAAGAAGATAAATAGTATAGAAATTTCTAATAAATGAGATGGAAAGTAAATTCCGTCTCATTTTATGCTCTTTTTGTAGGATGAAAAATTTGTAATTTGCAGGACGTAAAAAAATTAATATATGATTTTTTTAACTGTGTAGAGTATAATTTTTAAGTTCCTTATTAATAATACTGTAATTTCAAAATATAGATATTAATTTTTGCTCCTTGCGGGGCATTGTCTCCATCGAATATTAGATGGGATGACAATGCCAATCGCATTGCGTTCAAAAATCTGTGATTTTTTTCACTCCATTTGGTCGCTACGCGTCGCATGAAATTAATATCTATATTTTGAAATTACTAAAAAAATAGTATTGCGCGTCACGTCAAAAATTAATATATGATTTTTTTAACTGTGTAGAGTAAATTTCTTAGTTTTTTATTAACAATAATGTCAAGGTGAATGGGGAGGACAATGCCAATCGCATTACGTTCAAAAATCATTGATTTTTTCACTCCATTTGGTTGCTACGCGTCGCATCAAATTAATATCTATATTTTGAAATTACTAAAAAATAAGTACTGTGCGTCACGTCAAAAATTAATATATGATTTTTTTAACTGTGTAGAGTATAATTTTGGGTTTTGGTCATGTTATGAAGGAGGTTGCTGTTTCCCTAATAATTTCAGTAAATGTAAATTAAAAGATATGCAAATAATAAATGATTAAAATAGATAGACTGTAACAGGATAAATCCGTAACAGTCTATCTATTTTTTTTACTAAAAAACACTGAAAACCTACTTATAATTATATTGTTACTTATATATAAATAAGTAAAATAAGAGGTAAATAATAAGGAAATAAGGGGATAAGTAAAATGTTATCAAAGTTAAGAAAAAAAATTAGAGAAATGAGGAAGAAAAAATGCGAAAACCATTGCAAGAGTACACACACACACACACACACACGGGTATCTAATTAAACGAAATATAATAATTGGAATTATAATAATAGCTATATTTACTATAGCATTAATTAGTTCAACAATATTTTTTGGGAAACGTGAGAGTGTAAAGAAAAATAATAAAATATATGATCCAGAATTGGCAAGAGCAATGGAATATAAGAAAGTAGGACCAGATGATAAGAAAACAGAGAGCCCTTGTGTTAATTTTGATGCATTTTTCTTAGCAGATTTAGATGGAGATCCAACTAATGAAGCAGATGCAGTACGTGGAACATGTAAAGAAATTGGATCAGAAGATACACTTTATATGGAATTAAATGTGTTGACAGATGGAAAATTAACAGAAGGTAAAATAGAAATCCAAAGTGATAACTTTTATTTTCAAACAGCAATCCCTAAAGATAATGAGATAAAACAAAGTGCAGTAGGAATAAATACTAAAGAGATTTTTTTAAATGACATAAAAACAGGAACACAAAAGACAATAATGGGAATAGTAAGAAGTGGAGATTATTCATATGAGGGAAGAAAATTTGATGCAATAGGAAACGATACAACTAAATATAGCAGAGAAAATAAGATAATATTAACAGGAACACATGTTGCTTCAAATGGAGAAGTAACTTCGATAAGAAAGGAAGTAACATTTGATGTGGATTGGTATGGAACAACAGGAGCAGAATTTCCAACATATGTATGGGGTACAAATTATAAAACACAAACAAAAGATATAACAACAATAGTTGATGAGGAAAATGAAGAAGTAAATTTAGAATTTGAAGTAATGGTGAAAGAAACTGAAAATGAGTTAAATATTCAAAGATCAGTATTACAAGGAACAATACCAGAATTAGGAGGAGAAAAAGCAACTAAATTAGAAGTAACAGGAACAAATGTGACATATAACTGGACACAGACAACAGGTGAATTTACAGCACAAAGAGAAGCTGAGACAGATGAAAGTGGAAAAATAACATCAGTTGGATATAGTGATACATATTTAAATGACAAATATAATAGATATAAATTAAAAATAACATATCCATTATCAGCATATTATAGTTTGGGTGCAGACACAATTGAATATAAAATAAATTTAAAATCATATTATGAAGGATATAACAATACACATGAGGATGAATTTGATAATCCATATAAATCTACTCCAGTAGAAGATGTAATAACAATATATTTTAAAAAACCTGAAGGAAAAGAAGCTATATTTGAGGTAACAGTTGGTAAATATGTTTATGAGCCTGTTAGAAGATGGATTGTATCAAAGAAAAAACCATTAAAGATATATAATGAAATATCTGAAGAAGAAAATGATGATGAGTATACAGTAAGATGGGAAGGATATACAGGAACAGAGGGACAATCATCAGGAATGATAATGAAAGAAACCAAAGATGAACTTACAGAAAAAGTTGCAGATCAATTTAAAAAAGCTAATGGTAATGATGTAAGTATGGAAGATGTAACTACTAATGTAGGAATATATTTTTCAAATCAGGAGTCATTATTAGGAGAAGATGGCTGGATAAACGTTTATGACGATGTTACAGAACAATTATTAATGACGTTTAATAAAGATAATTGGAATCAGTATACAAGTTCAAAACCATATAAATATCAATATCCAGTGAAACATATAAGAATTGAAACAAGTGCAACAAATGCGAATACATCTTTATATGCATATAATATAAAAAGATTAGATGATGAATATATAACAACACATTATGATAAACCAGAATTTGATGAATTTAAGTATATAAAGTCAACTTTAACAGGGTATTTGGAAGGAAAATATATAAACACAGATACACATGAGGCAGAGTATGAGGCACCACTATCTGTAGTAGAAGTAAAAATCAATCCAACAGCTTTGTCAACGCAAGAGACAGAAAAACATGCAATAATAACAATTAAAACAGATGCAAATGAAAATTATAATGAAGAAAAATGGTCAAATGGGTCATTTTTATTAAAGTTGCCAAAAGAAATAATATATTTAGAATTAAATAGTGTTGAAGCAAATAATAGAAATGTAAATATAATAAGTTCAGAAATAGTAGAAGATGAAACAAACAAATATATAAAAATATTAACATCAAATGATACTCCAGCAACATATGAAATAAGCATTGATTGTGATATAACACCAGATCCAAGAACAGTTACACAAACATCACAGATAGATTTATATGCAATAAATGAGAATTGTCCAAATTATTATTCTCCAGTAAGAGATGAACATGATTTAAATGAAAATTCTAATACAGCAGAAATGATAGGACATGATATAACAGCAGTAAGTTTAATTTCACCAAATTCATTATTAACAAATGAATTTGCAACTGATTATGATGAAAAAGGAAGTGAAACAATTGCACCACAAGTTGCTAAAACAAGCAAAAATAGAAGAAGTGCAAAAGTTAATGTTGAACTAAAGAATAATTATACAAGTACAATACGAGATGTAAAAATATTAGGAAGAATACCATTTATTGGAAATACATATGCGATAAATGGAGGAAGTTTAGACTCTGAATTTACAGTAAAAATGACAGACGGAATTAAATTACCACCAGCTTTAGAAGGAGTTGCAAAAGTATATTATTCTACAAATGGAAATGCAACAATAGATTTGGATGGAAACGACAATAATTGGGTAACTGATCCACAAAGTTTTGATGATATAAAAAGTTATATGATAGATTTAAGTGGGCATGTTTTTGAAAAGCAAGAAGAATATACTGTAACATATGACATAGATATACCACCAGGACTAAAATATAATCAAGTGTCATATAGCCATCATGCAGTTTATTTTAGCTTAGATACGAAAGAAGGAAAGTATAAAACACAAACAGAGCCAAACAAAATAGGATTTATGATAGCAAAACAATATGATTTAGAATTAATAAAATATCAAAAAGGAAAAAGCAAAATAGTTCCAGGAGCAACTTATTATATATATGAAAAAGGGGCAGAAGAAGGAAAAACTCGTGTAACAGACCAAGAAGGAAAAATAACTATACCAGGATTATTCGTAGAGAGAAATTACATAATAAAAGAAATAAAAAGTCCAACAGAGTATGAATTAAATGAAGATGAAATAGAATTTACAACACAAGAGGTAGGAGAGGGACTTCAATTAAATAAAATACGTGGAACTGTAAAAACAATGAAAATTATAGAGCCAGATGGAGAAAATGACTATAAAGTCCATGTAGAAGTAGAAGATGAGATAAAAGCAAATTTAAAGATTATAAAAAAGGATAGGAATGCTGGAAAAGAACTAGCAAAAGTTAAATATAAGATAACAGGAGCTGGAATTCAGGAAGGTGGAAGAACATTAACAACAAATTCGAATGGAGAAGTAACATTAAAAGGATTAAAAATAGGAGCACAATATACATTAGAAGAAGTAAAAGCAGAAGGGTATTATTTAGAAAAACCAATAACTTTTACGATAAATGATGATGCAGGACATTTTACAGTAGAAATAGATGAAAAAATAGAAAATACCATAGAAGAAGTAGAAGATACGCCAACATTAACCTTAAATTTAAAAGATGATAAAATTCCAACATATGATTTAGAAATAGTAAAAATAGAAAAGCAGACAGTATTAGATACAGAAGAACCACAACCAAGAGCACAAGAAACACCATTAGAAGGAGCAAAATTTAAATTATATAAAGGTGATAAAGAAATAGATGAATATATAACAGATGCTACAGGACATATAACAATAAAAGATTTATATCAATATGAAGAAGACAGAGACATAGACCAAACATATACTTTGAGGGAAGTATTATCACCAGATGGATATGCAAAAGTAAAAGACATAACTTTTAAAGTAAAAAAATCAGCAGATGGAAATACATTAGAATTTGTAGAAGAATTACAAGAAGGACAAACAGCAAAGAAATATAAAGTAGAAGGAAATAAAGTAGAAGTAACAGTCGAAGATAGTCCATCATTCAAATTAATTAAAAAAGATGAAAAAGGAGAAGAATTAAAAGGAGCAAAATTTGCAATATATAATGTAGATGATGGAGAAAATCCTGCTAAAAATAGTAAAGGAGAAATACTAGGAAAAGAAGAAAATATAAATGGAAAAGACTATTATGTGTTAGAAACAAATGAACAAGGAGAATTAACAGCAGACCTAACAGAAGGACTATACAAAGCAGTAGAAGTACAAGCTCCAGATGAAAAATATGATATAGAAGATAATGTTTATTACTTTGGAATTGGAGCTTCAAGAGAAGGAAAAATAAAACCAGTATCTGAATGGGGACAATCAATTGGTGGAAATCAATTAGATTATGTAAGTTCAGTAGCCAAAACGGAAGATGGTGGTTGGATAGTTTGCGGTACAATGACTAGTGACACAGCCAATATTGGAAATGGCAAAACAATAGCAGGTCATGGAAGTTATGATGGTTTTGTTGTAAAATATGATGAAGAAGGAACAATTGAATGGGAAAAAGCTATTGGTGGTGATGATGTGGATTGGGCATCATATGTAATAGCAACTTCGGATGGAGGATATTTAGTTGGAGGAACATTTAGAAGTGCTGTGATAGACTTAGAAAATGATAAGCAATTAATTCATAGTGGCAACAGCATTGAAGATTGTATGTTAATTAAATTAAAAGAAGATGGAACTGTTGATTGGTGTAAGGCAATAGGTGGAACTTCTGGCGATTATATGGGAACTATTGTAGAAACTTCAGATAATGGATATATAATAGGAGGAAATTTTACAAGCAATCAAATACCATTAGAAGAAAATCAAAATATAGAGAAAATTGATAAAGGTAGGGATGCTTTTTTAATAAAATATAGTCAATCAGGAAAATTAGAATGGAGTAAAGCAATTGGTGGAGATAAAGATGACTATATAGATACAATTGGAATATTCCAAGATGGTGGATATATAATAGGGGGAAGATTTAATAGTACATATATTCAAATAGATGTAAATAATAGATTAGAAAATAATGGTAGTGAAAATAATAGTTATTTAGTAAAATTTAATGAAAATGATGAAGTTGATTGGAAAACTGTTATTGGTGCAGAAAATGATGATGAAATAACTTCAATATGTGTAACTGAAAAAGAAGATATACTTGTAGGAGGAGAGTTCAAAAGTAAGTCAATAGAACTAGGCACTGGAAAAATACTAACCAATAAAGGTTCATCTGATGGAATGATTCTTAAATATAATGCAAATGGTGAATTAGAAAATTATCAAGTAGTAGGTGGAGAAAAAAGTGAGTACATAAAATCAATTGTAGGAACAAAAGATGGTGGATATATAGTAGGAGGATATTTTGATAGTAATAAATTAGAGTTAGATGAAGAAATAATATTATCATCTAAAGGTAGCAGTGATGGAATACTAATAAAATATGATATAGAGGGAACAGTTCAATGGTATAAATCAATAGGAAGTAATGGCAGTGATCAAATAGAGTCTATAACAGAAACAATAAATGAAAAATATATTGTTGGAGGCAGATTTTATAGTAGTACAATAGATATGGATGAAAATAATAAAATAATTGATAATGGCCAAGGAGATGGATTTGTAGTAAAAATAGAATTAAAACAAATACCAGAGGCTACAATCAAACAGGGAAAACTTATTGGAGGAAGTAGTGATGACCAAGTAAGAACGGTTATAAGTACAAAAGATGGTGGTTATCTGATTGGTGGATATTTTTCAAGTCCTACAATAGATTTAGATGGAGATAATAAATTAAAGCATTATAGTACCAGCGCAGGAGATTCTGATGGCTTTATTGTGAAGTATGATAAAAATAATGAGGTAGAATGGAGTAAAACAATAAGTGGCAAAGATGCAGATAGAGTAACTTCAGTAGCAGAAACAAGTGATGAAGGATATATAGTAGGAGGATATTTTGAAAGTAATGTAATCGAATTAGATTCTGATAATGAGTTAAAAAACCATTATTCAGACAATTTTGATGGAATGATAATTAAGTATAATAAATCAGGGCAAATTGAATGGAAATATTCAATAGGAAATACTGGTGATGACATTATAAATGTAGTAACTAAAACGAGTGATGGTGGCTGTTTGGTTGGTGGATATTTCAGAGGAACAATAAATTTAGGCAATGATAATTCATTAATAAATAACGGCGAAAGAGATGCAATGGTAATTAAATACAAAAATAATGGTAAAGTTGAATGGTGTAAGAATATAGGTGGAGATAATAATGAAGAAATAACAGCAATAGTAGAAAACAAAAATGGAGAATATCTTATAGGAGGAGAGTTTGATAGTAATACAATAAAGCTAGATGACAAAAATATATTAACAAATCATGGTAGTACAAAATATTCGGATGGTATGTTGATTAAATATGGAAACGATAAGCAAGTTAAATGGTGTAAAGCAATAGGAGGAACGGGCACTGATAGAATAAATTCAATAATTGGAACAGATGATGATGGATATCTAGTAGGCGGAAAAGCCTCTGGAACAGTAAATTTGGATGAAGGTGAACAAGTAAATATCAGTGGTGGAATTTTAGTAAAGTATAATGCTAATAATGAGGTCGAATGGAGCAAAGGTATAGGTGGATATAATTCAGAAATAACTTCAGTTATAAAAACAAAAGATGAGGGATATTTAATAGCAGGAGAATCAAGTGAATCTAAAATACAATTAGACGATGAAAATATTTTAGTAAATCATGGTTATACTGATGCAATTATAGTAAAGTATAATAAATTAGGATATGTTGAATGGGGAAAAATAATAGGAGGAAAAAATAATGATGATACAAATGCCATAACACAAATTCAAGATGGAAGTTATATTGCAGGAGGCAGTATTGGCAGTGCAGAAATAGATTTAGAAGCAGGAAAACATTTAACAAGTAATGGTAGTATAGATGGAATCTTGTTAAAAATATCTGAAGAAATGGGCGTACCAGAAGTACAAGAATTACAAGTAGAAAACAAAATAAAACAATTAAAAGTAACAACAGATGTAAGAGAGATAAATGGAATAAGAGGTGGAGACATATATGGTGAAGATATGCAACCATATGAAACAGTAGAGTATGGAAAGGATAATACTTTACCAATAAAAATGACTCCAAAACCTGATTATGAAATAATATCAGTAACAGTAAATGATGAAGAACAACCATTTAGTAAAGAACCTGATGGAAGCTACACAATGCCAACATTTCATAAAATGACGGAAAATAAACATATAGTTGTAACATATGCTAAAACATCTAATAAATTTGTAATAAAGAAAGTTAATGGCAAAGATAAAACAACATTGGCGGGTGTAAAATTCCAATTAGATCAAATAGAGGAAAGGCAAAATCCTCAATTGGCATATACATTAACAGACAACGGACAAGAATATGCAGATGCTGATTTAACAAATTTAATAGATACTGAGGGAGTAATAGGAGAATTAGCTCATTTAGGAACATCAAATTATTATTTTGAAGAAGATGTGGAAGGAAACTATGTACCGACAAATAGTAAATCTTATAGTGCAAATAATGGAACAGGAAAATCAAATACAACAGCAAATTCATATATACCAATAAACCTAACAAAATTAGATGCAAATGAAAAATATGTAGTAGTTGTAAATGCAAAAGTGTCAAGTGAAAATTCAGACCGTGGATATGCAACAATAACAAGTGATAATGAAAAAGTACCACCATATAGTTCAACAGCAGGGAGATTTATATATATATCAGGAACTAGTGATACTGCAGAACATGATTATACATCACAAGCATTACAAGGAGGACAAACATATTATTTACATTTAGGATATTATAAAGATGTAAATACAGATAGTGGAGAAGACCAAATAGTATTTAAAAGTGTAAAAGTATATAAAGCTGAAACTGTCAAATATAATTTCCAAGAAGCAGATGGAGGAGGATATGAGTCAACAAACCAAGGAAAAGATAATACAGTATGTAATTCATATATAGAAATAGATTTAGAAAATTATACAGGAAAATATAATTTAACAGTAAATGCAGAAATATCAACAGAAAGTGGAGACTATGGATATGCAACAGTAACACAAAATGATACAAGACCATCATATAGTAGCAGTACAGGACAATTTATTTATATAACTTCAAAACAAGAGAAACAAGATTATACAACAGTATTAGATGGAGGATATAAATATTACTTACATCTAGGATATTATAAAAATGGAACAACCAATAAAACAGGAGATATAGAAGATAAATTTAAAGTAAATAGTATAGAGCTAACAACAAACGATTCAGAACTATGTCATGTAGAAGTAGAGACAAATAGTGAAGGAAAGGCAATAACAGAATTACCATTTGGAAAATATAGAATAACAGAAATAGAGGCACCAGAAGGATTTTTACCAATAAAAGATGAGATAATAGTAAACTTTAAGAGTGATAAAAAAGATGTAGAAAAATCACCGGACAATACAAAAATAGAAGTAAGTGCAGTAAATGATGAGTATGAATTTGTAATAGAAAATAAGCCTACTTCAAAAGTAACAGTACATCACTTAGCTAAAGAAGATGAACATGAAGTGGCACCAGATGAGTTAAAAGAAGGAGAAATAGGGGATTCATATAACACAGAACCAAAATTAAATTTACAAAAATACGAAATAGAAAAAGATGATGATGGAAACCCAATAATTCCACCAGATGCAAATGGAGTATTTGAAGAAGAGGATAAGGAAATAACATATTGGTATGTAAAAAAGAAAATTCCATTAACAGTGCATCATTATATAGAAGGAACTATTACACCAGTACCACTAGCAAGTGGAGAGGGAGCACCAGACGTAAAAGATAGTGGAGATGAAGGAGAAGCATATACAACAGAGGAAATAAAAGACCAAGACTTATCACCAGAATATGAATTATCAAAAATTCCAGCAAATGCAGAAGGATATTATGATTGGGATGAAGTAGTAGTAATATATACATATAAGAAAGTAGAAAGAGAAGTAAGCCTATTAAAATATCAACAAGATGGAGAAACTCCATTAGAAGGAGTAGTCTTTGAAATAAGAGATGAAGATGGAGAATTAGCAAAAGATGTAAATGGCAATATAATAGGAGATGTAGAAGTAGAAGGAAAAACACAACATGGAATAATGACAAACTCAAAAGGAAAAATAAGTGTAAAATTACCAGTAGGAAGTTACAATATTACTGAAATAGAAACTGTAGAAGGATACCAATTACCGGAAAGCCCAACAACAAATGTAGTAATAACAAAAGATACAGATGTAAAGGAAATACAAATAAAAAATGAGAAAGAAAAAGGAAAAGTAATAGTACATCATTACATATATAAAACACAACAACAAGTACCTTCAAAATTAGAAGGAGAAGAAGTAGTACCTGATGAGGAAAAAATTGGAGATGTAGGTACAATGTATGCAACACAGGAATCTCCAAATGTACAGGAAAATTATAAGTTTGTAGAGACTCAAGGAGAAGAAAGTGGACAGTATAAAAAGGAAGAGCAAGTAGTAACATATTATTATGAATTAAAAGAACCAACGGTAACATCACAGATAACAAAAGAGTCAGAGACAGAAAAAATAATTTTACAAAAACAAATTGTAGATTATACAATTTCATATAATACTACAATAGAGGACTACATAGGTGATGCAACAATAACGATAGTAGACCAATTGCCATATCATATAGATAAAAACTTATCAACATTAAAAGATGGAGTTTATGACCCAGATGCAAAAACAATAACATGGACAATAGAGAAAAAGGGAATAAATACATATGAAGGAATAAACAATCCAATAGAGATAGTAGAAGAAATAAAACTAGTATATGCAGATATAGAAACTACAGCAAAATCAATAGAGAATAATGTAACAGGAACTATAGAATTAAAAACACCAAGCAAAACTGATGAAGTAGAAGACAATAAAGAGATACCAGTAGATTTTGTTATAGATATACCAGTAACGAAAGTATGGGCAGATAATGATGATGAGCATTTGAAGAGACCAGGAGAAATAGAAATAGTCTTAAAAGAGAATGGAGTAGACAAGCAAAATATTACTTTAAGTAATGCTAATAAAGCAGAGGATGATAATACATGGAAATATACATTCAAAAATTTAAGAAAATTTGATGATGAAGGAAATCAAATAACATATACAATAGAAGAAAGAGCAAAACAAGCTAATGATTTGAAATTCTATAATACAGATATAACTGGAGATGACGTTGAAAAAGGAGTAACAATAACAAATACAATAGATTATGCGAAAGTAATAGTACATCATTATATAGTAGATACAGATACAAGAGTACCATCAAAATTAGGAAATGGAGCAGTTGTTGAAGACGAAATAAAAGAGGGAGAAATAGGAGAACATTATGATACGCAGATATCAGAAAATGTAGCAGATAATTATGAGTTTGTAAGAACTGATGGACAGGTATCAGGAAATATGACAGAGACACCAATTGAAGTAATATATTATTATCAATTAAAAGATCCAACAATAGAGTCAGAAATAACAAAAGATGGAACTAAGAAGATAACAGAAAAAGATGAAAAAGTATCATATACAGTAAACTACACAGCGACAATACAAGACTACATAGGAGATGCAACATTAACAATAGTAGATAAATTACCATATCACATAGATGAGGGTGCATCAGACAAGCAAGGTGGTGTATATGATGCTAATGCAAAGACATTAACATGGACAGAAGAGATAAAAGGAATAAATTCATATACTGGAACAAATAA
>CANPZM010000024.1 GCA_947589065.1 uncultured Clostridia bacterium | reverse complement strand
ATTAATATTGAAAATGGTGAATATACATTAGAAATATTAAAAGGAAAAGTAGACAATATAAAAATTGAGGATAATCAAATAAAATTTACGATTTATAATGAACCATCATTAAAGGTAGTAAAACATGACCAAAATGGAAAGCCATTAGCAAATGCTAAATTTACAATAAAAGATGAAGATGGTAATTATGTAAAAAATGCATATGATGAATTAGTCGGAAAAACAGAAGAAATAGATGGTAAAGAAATGCAAGTAGTAACAACCGATGAAAACGGATTAATAAGTGCAAATCTATTACCAGGAACATATGAAATAACAGAAGTCAAAACACCAGATGGATTTGAAATAAGTGAAACAGAAAGAAAAAAGACAGTAACAATAGATGGAAAAAAGAGTAAAACAGTTATTGTGGATAAGTTACAGAAAATTGATGTAGAAAATGTTTTGCAGCATTTAAAAGATACTTATGATTTTGGAGTAAATGGTGGATTTGTTACTAAGGACAAAAAAGTAATATATTTAGCAAAATATTATGAAGATATAGATATAGAGGGTAAATATACATCTTCAGGAAAAGATATACATCTTTTATGCAAATCCGATTATTCAGATTCAATAATAATTATTATAGATGAAAATGGAAAAATAGAAGATATATTGCAAATGTGGACTAATCAAGATAGGTCTAATAATTGTGAATTAGATTGTATTGCTGAAGATGAAAATAAAAATCTAATTAGTTTATGCTATTATTATGGAACAGTAGTAATACCAAAAGAAAATACGGTTGAAAATAAAGAAATAGTCTTACAATACAATGGTGAAGAAAGTGAGGGCATGTTTTTAATAAAATACACTAGAGAAGGAAAAGTATATTGGGCTAGTGATATATCATATTTAAAGGAAAAGATTTATAATGAATTTACAATAATAAATAATGAAATTATAATGCCATACACAATAGATAATAATGAGATAGTTATACCAAAAGAGGAAACAGAATCAGGAGAAGCAATAACATTAGAAAGAGGCAAATATGGTATTTTGATAAAATATAATGAGGACGGAAAAGTGAAAGACATTATAAAAAATGCTGAACAACCTCCACAGACTTTACAAAAAATGCTTCAAGGGGGTAATTGGGAAATAACAGATGAGTTGGCAACAACAAATGGTGACACATTATTAACAATTTGTGAATATAATGTAGAAAATGGTGAACTAGTATTTAATGGAGATGAAACTACAAGTGGGGAAGAAATAAAAGTAAATTATAGTTATTATAATCCTATATTTATGAAAATTAATAAATTGGGAAAGATAGAATGGGTGAAAAATTTAAGTCTTTCTGAACAAATTGAAATTGGACTAATTAAAGAAGTTTCTGATGGATATGTAGCATTAGTTTTTTATTCAAATAATTTAAAGTTTGAAAAAGGAGAAACAGTAGATAATGAGCAAATAGTATTAGAAGGAGATAATCTTCCCAATATAGCTCTTATAAAATATACGTATGATGGTAAAGTTGATTTTGCTGTAAATTGTGATAGTGATTTATATAAAAATATTAGAAATAATTTTAATATAATTGAAAAGGAAAACAATTTTATAATTGCCAACATATATATAAAAGAAATTATACCACTGGTAACAGATATAAATTCATACCAATATTTTGTTATGTATCAAGAAGTACAACTACCAAAAAGGAAAGTGGAAAAACAACAAGAAGTAGAAATAACTAACATAGGTAAACCAACGAAGGTAACAGTACATCATTATGAAGAAGGAACAACAAAAGAAGTAAGTGATACAGTAGTAATGAACGGAAGGGTAAATGACCCATATGAAACAAATAAAGCAACAGATATAGATGAAGAATATGAATATGTATCAGTTGAAGGTGAAACAAGTGGAAATATGAAGAAAGACGAAATAGTAGTAAATTACTATTACAAGCCAAAAGAAACAAAATTAACAATAAAATATTTAGAAAAGGAAACAAATAAACCTTTAGCAGATGAAGAAACACAAAAAATAAAAATAGGAGAAAATTACAATACTAAAGGAAAAGAAATTAAAGATTATACATTAGTAGGAGATAGTAAAAATACATCAGGAAAAACAACAAAAGATCCAATAACAGTAATATTCTATTATTCAAGAAAAATTAAAGTAATAGTAAGTCATATAGAAGATGGAACGAATAAAAAACTATTAGAAGATGAAACAATAGACGGATATATAGGAAAAGCATATGAAACAGAAAGTAAACATATAAAATACTATAAATTAGTAGAAGATAAGAAACCAAGTAATGCCAAAGGAAATATGAAATTAGAATTAGTGGAAGATAAAGAAAAGAATATAATATATGTAAAATATTATTATACAAAATTAAGATTTGACTTAAAAGTAGAAAAGACAATAGAAAATATAGTAGTAAATGGAAAGACAAGAAAGATAAATAAAGATATAGGAAAAGTAGAAATAAAGAAAAATGAAACAAATTCAAGTAGTATACAAGTAAAATATAAGATAACAGTATACAATACAGGAGAGATAGAAGGAAAAGCGAAACTAGAAGAGATAATACCAGAAGGAATGAAGATGAGAAAAGAGAATAATGAAAACTGGAAGATAGAAGGAAACACAGCAACAATAGAAACAAAAATAATAAAAGCAGGAGAGAAAGAAGAATATACAGTTGTAATGGATTGGGAAAAAGGAAAAGAGAACATAGGAACAATGAGAAATACAGTAAGAATAGTTTCAACAGAAAATGAAGCAAAATATGAAGATACAGATAAAAACGATAACAGCAGTGAAGCAGATTTAATAATATCAATAGCAACAGGAGAAGAAATAATAACATATACAATTTGTATAGCAACATTGGTATTATCAATATTAAGCTTAGTAGTAATAAGAAAAAGAAAAATCGCAAATAACGAATAATAAATAAAATACCATTTTTCAAAAAGAGACAGAATAAATTAAGTTCTGTCTCTACTTTTTTGCTTAAAAAAATAATAAATGCTTGAAAGACAGCAGAATTGCATAAAAATTATGCATATATATTCATAAATTGGAAAAAATAGCAATAAAACTAAAAATCAAGAGGAGAAATTAATTTCCAATGGAAAAATATAAATACTTAAATATAAAAGGTACAAATTTAGAAAAAGAACAATTAGCCAAATATTTAAGGCAAATTGCTGAAGAACATGTAATTAGCAAAAATTCTGATAAAACGACATATCCAATTCAAAAATTAAGAAACAATTATGAAAGTATATTAAAAACATATGAAATACTTAATGAACATCTAAAGCTAGGAATTAAAATCCATTCAGCAGGAGAATGGTTATTAGATAATTTTTATATTATAGAAGAATCTATTAAAAATATAGAAAAAAATTTAAATCTAAAAAAATACATGAAATTGCCGGGATTAAGTAATGGTAAGTATAAAGGCTTTGCAAGAATATATGTATTAGCAAGTGAAATAGTAGCATTTAGTGATGATACAATTAATGAAGAAAAAATAATAGAAGCATTACAAAGCTATCAAACACGAAAAATTTTATCAATGGAAGAAATCTGGAACATAGGAATATTTATTCAAATTGCAATTATACAAACAATAGCAGACATTAGCGAAAAAATATATTATGCACAAATACAAAAATATAAAGTTGAAAATATTTTTGAAAGATTAATAGAATCTAAAGATGATAAAGAACAAGTATTTAGGAAAAAAATTAAGAATAAAAAAGATTTATTAATAAAAGATGTAAATTATTCTTTTATTGAATACATGTTATATAAATTAAGAAGAATTGGTAAAAAAGGAAATCAATATATAGAAATATTAGAAAAACAAGTAAATAAATTAGGTTTCAAAACAGATGAAATAGTAAAAAAAGAGCATCTATATGTTGCAACTTTAAAAATAAAAATAGGTAGTTGCATTGTAAGTATAAAAGCAATAAACAGAATTAATTTTCAAAAAGTATTCGAAAAAACGAACAAGACAGAAGAACTTTTAAATGAAGATCCTTGTGGGATTTTTAAAAGTATGACTGAAGACACAAAAGAAGAATATAGAAAAAGAATAAAAGAAATCTCTAACAAATTGAAAATTTCTGAAATTTATATAACTGAAGAAATTTTAAAATTAGCCAATAGATATAAAGACGAAACTAAAATTGAAAAAAAGAGAAAATCACATGTAGGATATTATCTTATTGATGATGGTATTATTGAATTAGAAGAAAAATTGACAGAAAGGAAAATCCAAAGAAAAAATAAACAAGAAAAGTCAAAAATTTATATAAACTTAACAATATTTTTAACATTTTTGATTGATTTTTTTATAGTATGGAACATAAAACAGACAACGTTATTAAGTATAATAATATTTATTTTAACATATATACCAATATACGAAATATTGATAAAAATTATAAATTATATGTTAAATAAAACAGTAAAAGCACAAAAAATTCCTAAAATAAATTTTGAAAATGGAATTAGTGATGAAAATAAAACAATGATTGTAATTCCTACAATCATAGATACAGAAGAAAAAATAAAAAATATTGTTAGAAAAATGGAAGTATACCATTTAGCAAATCAAGACAAAAATTTATATTTTACTCTACTTGGAGATTGCACAACTTCTGAAAAAGAAGTGGAAAAAAACGATAAAAAACTTATTGAATGTGGAAAAGAAGAAATTGAAAAATTAAATAAAAAATATAATTGTGAAAACAAATTTAATTTTTTATATAGAAAAAGAAAATGGAATCCATCTGAGGGACAATTTCTAGGCTGGGAAAGGAAAAGAGGACTATTAATACAATTTAATGAGGTACTATTAAAAAATGGTAATAGCGATTTTATAGCCAATACATTAGAAAAATTTAATGAAGATATAAAATTTGTAATAACACTTGATGCTGATACTAATTTAATATTAGACTCTGCTCAAAAGCTTATTGGTGCAATGGCACATATATTAAATAAACCAATAGTAAGAGACGGCACAGTACGTGAAGGATATGGCATTATGCAACCTCGAATAGGGATTAGATTAGAAGATTCACAGAAATCATTATTTACTAAGATTTTTGCAACAAGCCCAGGAATAGATTTTTACACAAATGCTATTTCAGATGTATACCAAGATTGCTTTAATGAAGGAATATTTACAGGTAAAGGAATTTACGACTTAAAAATATATCAAGAACTGATAAAAGACAAATTACCAGAAAATAGAATATTAAGTCATGACCTATTAGAAGGTAATTATTTAAGATGTGGCTTAATTTCTGATGTACTATTGCTAGATACGTTTCCAACAAAGTATTTATCATATTTAGAAAGAGAAAACAGATGGATTCGAGGAGATTGGCAAATTTCAGGGTGGCTCGAAAAAAAAGTTGATAATATTGAAAATCCAATAAATAGATTAGGTAAATTCAAAATATTAGATAATTTAAGAAGAAGTATTTTACCTATAATGCAAACACTATTGCTAATATTATCAATTGCCATAAATAATTTACAACTAACATTAATATCTATTATTTCAATATTAATTTGTAGTGTTCTTGAAATAATAAATAAAGTAATTTTCAGAAAAAGCATGACAGAAGAAAAAATATATGCAGATAAGAAATTTTATAAAAGTATTTCTGGAATAAGAGGAAGCTTATTAAGGACGATACTAGAATTTACATTCCTTCCAACTACTGCAATGAATTCTTTAAGTGCAATCACAAAAACACTATACAGATTAAAAAATAAGCGAAAATTATTAGAATGGAAAACATCAGAATTTGTAGATAAAAATGTATCTGATACACTTGAAAGCTATTGCAAAAAGATGATTTATAATATTATTTTAGGAATTATAATGTTTGGATTTTTAAATCCATTTGCTATGGTTATAGGTACTTTATGGATTTTAGGTCCATATGTAGCATGGAGTATAAGCAAAGATATTAAAAGGACAAGAAAAATTTCTAAAGAAAATAGAGATTATTTATTAACTATAGCAAAAGAAACATGGAAATATTTTGAGGAAACATGTGTAAAAGAGAATAATTATTTGGTACCTGATAATTTTCAGGTAGGAAGAAAAAATAAATTCGTTAATAGGACGTCATCTACCAATATTGGATTAGAAATTTTATCAATTATATCAGCATATGATTTAAGACTGATTACTATAGAACAAACAAAAGAAATACTAAAAAATTTAATAGGTACGATTTCAAAATTAGAAAAATGGAATGGACATCTTTATAATTGGTACAATATAAAAACATTAAAACCATTAACTCCAAAATATATTTCCACTGTAGATAGCGGAAATTTTGTTGGATATTTATATGTACTAAAAAGTTTTTTTATTTCACAAAATGGAGAAGAAGAACTATTAGAACAAATAGATGAATTAATTGAAAACACTAAATTTGATTTATTATACAGCAACGAAAACAGGTTATTTTCAATAGGATATGATGTAGAAAACAATAAAATAAGTGATTCATATTATGATTTTTTAGCATCAGAAGCTAGACAAGCAAGCTTTATTGCAATTGCTAAAAGAGACATAAAATATAAGCACTGGACAAATTTAAGTAGAACACTTACATCTGAAAATGGATACAAAGGATTAATTTCATGGTCTGGAACAGCATTTGAATATTTAATGCCAAATCTAATAATGAAAGTACCAGAAGGAAGCTTACTTGATGAATCATGCAAATTTGCTAAAATCAGCCAATTACAATATGCAAGAAAAAATAATATACCTTGGGGAATTTCTGAATCAGCATATTCATTAAAAGATTTACAAAGTAACTATCAATATAAAGCATTTGGAATACCAAAATTAGGTTTAAAAAGAGGACTAGAAGAAGAATTAGTAGTTTCTCCATACAGCACATTTCTATTTTTAGAATATGGAATTGATGAAGCAATTGATAATTTAAAAACAATAGAAAAATACGATATGAGAGGACAATATGGATTCTATGATTCATTAGACTTTACTAAAGAAAGAATTTTAGGAGAGAAAAAGTATGAGCCTGTAAGAACTTTTATGGCACACCATGAAGGTTTAATTTTAAATTCTATAAATAATATTTTAAATAGAAACATTTTAATAAGGAGATTTAATAGTAATCCTGAAATTAAAGCCATAGAAATTTTATTAAATGAAAAAATGCCAGAAACAGTAGTATTATCAAAAGATAATAGCAATAAAACTATAAAAGGTAAATACGTTAATAAATACGATGATAGAGAAATTTTATATAAAAAGAATGAGCAATATAGAAGAATAAACGCAATATCAAGTGATAATTATACAAATGTTATAGACACTAAAGGAAGAGGATATAGCAAAATAAATAATATTCAAATAAATAGATACAGAAACAGACTAGAAGAAAATGAGGGAATAGCATTTTTCTTTAAAAACATGAGAAATAAAAAAACATGGAGCACATTTGAAAGTGATGAAACTAAATTTACACAATATAAAGAAGAATTTATAAAAAAAGAAGAAAATATTGAAACAAAGATGAAAGTATTTTTATTATCAGACGAGACAGCGGAAGTTAGAGAACTTATTGTAAAAAATGATGGAATACTAAAAGAAGAAATTGAAATTTATTCATATTTAGAACCAATATTATCAGATGTAAGAGATGATATATCACATCCTGTATACAATAATATGTTTTTAAAGTTCGAATATATAAAGGAAAAGAAAATTTTAATTGTATCTAGGAAAATAAAAGAAAAAGAGATTTTCTTAGGAATAAAATTAGTAACAAAGGATGAACGAGATATTGAATTTGAGCTAGATAAAGAAAAATTTTTCGGAAGAAATCAAAAATTTCCAAAAGCAGTAATAGAGTCATCCAAACTTACAAATGAAATTGAACAGACAGTTGAGCCAATAGTAGCATTAAAAACGAAAATAGAAATTGAACCTAAAGAAGAAATGGTACTAGATTTACTGATCTATGTGTCAGAATTTAAAGAAGAATTAATAAAAAATATTGAAGAAATAAATAGCGAAAAAATAAATAAAGAATTAGAATTAGCAAAAGCAAAAAGCGAGGAAGAAATAAAATTCTTAGAAATAAATGGAGATAAAATTGAAAATAATCATAGAATATTGGGACATTGCTTAGAAAAAGATTTACCCAAAAATATTAATATAGAATATAATATTGAAAATATATGGAAATTTGGAATATCAGGGGATAATCCTATTATATTAGCTGAGATAAAAAATTTAGAGGAAATATATTTAGTAGATGAATTACTGGAATCAATAGAATTTTTTAATGTGAAAAATATTAGGATAGATTTATGTATTCTAAATAATGAAAAAATAAGTTATGAAACATTTGTAAAAGAAGAAATTAATGAGAGCATAAAAAATAGAAGATTAGAGTATTTAAGAAACAATCAGATATATGCATTTAATAGAAATGAATTAACAGAACAAGATGTAGAAATTATCAAAAATATTGCATGCATAACTTTTAATGGAGAGTTTGGTGGAATAAAAAATAATTTAGATGAAATAGAAGAAAATAATGAAAAGAAGGTACTAAAAGAATATAGTATTTTAAATAAAAATGAAAATATAGAAAGATGTGATTTGATATATGATAATTCATATGGCGGTTTTGGTGATAAAGAATATATTTTAAATATTGATGAAGAGCACATTCCACCTAGAGCATGGTGCAATATAATTGCCAATAAAAAAATTGGTACAATTATTACAGAAAATGGTGGTGGATATACATGGGTCAACAATAGCAGATTAAATAGAATAACAACATGGGAAAATGATGGGATAAATGACTTCCCTATTGAAAGGATAATAATAAAGGACAATAATAATAAACAATATTGGAATTTAGGAAATCAATCAAAAGACAATGCTTATCAGGTTAAATATGGAATGGGCTATGCAAAATTTATACAGATAAATAATGATTTAGTACAGGAAAACCATATATTTATTCCTATTAATGGTGAGAGCAAAATTAACCATATTACAATAAAAAATAAATTACCAAGTAAAAGACAAATAACCATATACTATGCATTAAATTTAAGTATGGGAGAAGAAAGAAACAAAAACTTAGGAAGAGTTAGAACTGAAAAATTTAATAATATCATAATATGCGAAAATGTTTGTAAAACTGAATTTAAAGATAAAATAAAAGTAACAGCAGATATTCCAATAAAATCATTTACTAATAATATATCAGAATTTTTTAATGAGCAAATGGAACCTGTAGGAATAAACAAACCTGAACTTCAAAGTGAAGGAAATATTTCTCAAGGAAACATTCTTGTATTACAAATTCCAGTTGAATTAGAAGAATATGAAAAGAAAAACATCAATATCATTTATGGAAAAGATGCAGAAAAATATATGGAAAATCAAAAGATTGAAGAAGAAATAGAAAATGTAACTAATTATTGGAATTCAAAAACCGGAATTATAAAAATAAAAACACCTTCAGAAAAAATAAATATTTATATGAATAGTTGGCTCATATATCAAACTATAACCAGTAGATTAAATGCTAAAGCTGGATTCTACCAATCCGGCGGTGCAACAGGATTTAGAGATCAACTTCAAGATGCAATAGGAATGAAATGGATTGATATAAACATTTTAAAAAATCAAATAAAAGAAGCGGCAAGACATCAATTTTATGAAGGAGATGTCCTACATTGGTGGCACAATGAAAATAATGCAGGAATAAGAACAAAAATATCTGACGATTTTCTATGGTTACCATATAGTGTTTTGGAATATATTGAATTTACAGAAGATATGAGCATATTAGATGAAAAAATAGAATATGTTTGTGGAATAGATATTGAAGACGAAAAAGAAAAATATGACAAATTTGAATATACGGAAAATAAAGAAACAATTTTTGAACATTGCATGAAATCAATAAATAAATCGCTAAACTTTGGTGAAAATGGGTTCCCAAAAATAGGAACAGGGGATTGGAACGATGGATTAAATATGATTGGAAACAAAGGAAAAGGTGAGAGTATTTGGCTAGGATTTTTCTTGTATGACATTTTAAATAGATGGAATAAGATTTTAGAATACAAAAAAGATAATGAACAAATTGAGAAATTTACAAAAATAAAAAATAATTTGAAAAAATTATTAAATGAAAAAGGCTGGGATGGAATGTGGTATAAAAGAGCAATTACAGATGATGCAGAAATTCTAGGTAGCAATCAAAGTAAAGAATGTAAAATTGATAGTATATCACAAAGTTGGTCAGTAATTTCTGATGCAGGAAACAATGATAAAAAATATATAGCATTAGATTCAGTAAAAAAATATTTAGTTGATGAAGAAAATCAAATTATAAAATTATTAACACCACCTTTTGAAAATGAAGAAATGAATCCAGGATATATAAAAAAATATCCAGCAGGAGTAAGAGAAAATGGAGGACAATACACACATGCAGCCATTTGGTTTATTATGTCTCTAGCAAAATTAGGAATGCTTGATGAAGCATTAAAATATTTAGAAATGATAAATCCAATTACTCATACTGAGACAAGGGAAAAAACTTTAAAATATAAGATAGAACCATATGTAATACCTGGAGATGTATATAGCAATAAATTTATGAATGGTAGAGGTGGCTGGAGCTGGTATACAGGTTCAAGCAGTTGGTATTATAAAGTATGCTTAGAAAATATTTTAGGATTAAATAGACATGGAAAAAGATTATATTTACCAGACAAAATGCCGAAATCATGGGATGGATATAATATTCAATATAGATATAAAAGCAATTTATATAATATAAAAATAAGTAGAAAGACTATGGAAAGCAATAAGAGAGAGATTTATATGAACGGGGAAAAAATAGAAAAAGATTATATTGATTTAAAAGACGACAAAAAAATTGAAAATATTGAAATAAAAATGTAAAAAAAACAAAAAAAACTTGTACAAATAATTTCTTTATGATATAAAAATATATATTAGTTATAAAAATGAGAAGAAAGGGGTATTCTTGTGGAAGAAATAGATATAGGAAAAGATTTTAGTCGTAAAACTATCCTTGTAGTAGATGATGAAGAAAGTATAGTTGATTTATTAGTATACCACTTACAAAAAGAAGGATATGATACATTACAAGCTTATGATGGAGTATCAGCAGTTGAAATAGCATTAAAGGAAAAACCAGATTTAATTTTATTAGATGTAATGCTACCAAAAATGGATGGAATAAGCGTATGCAAGAGAATAAGATATTCACTAAATGTTCCAATATTAATGATATCTGCAAAAGATACAGAATTAGATAAAGTTGTTGGACTAGAAATGGGAGCAGATGATTATATAACAAAACCATTCCAACATAGAGAAGTTATGGCAAGAATTAAAGCTAATTTGCGTAAAGCCGAATTAGTAGCACAAGCAGAATTAAAAAATGAGACTCAAGAAGTTGAAGAAAATCTAATAGTTGTAGGAGATCTTTCACTAGATTTAAAAAAGGTTGAGGCTAGAGTTAAAGGTGAAGTAGTAGACCTAACAATAAAAGAATTTGAAGTTTTAAAATATTTAGCATCACAACCAGGTGAAGTTGTAACAAGAGAAACTTTATTGAAAAAAGTTTGGGGTTATGATGACTATGTTGGAGCAATTCGTACAGTAGATGTTACTGTAAATAGAATTAGGGACAAAATTGAAAAAGATAAAGCAAATCCAAAAATACTTGTAACTAAAAGAGGAGTAGGATACTACGTAATTGGAGAAAAACAATAAAAAAAACAAAAGACTTTGAGGAAAACTCAAAGTTTTTTTTTATATTATAGGAAAGTTCTCTGAACTTCCTATAATATAAAGTATTCCACAGAAAAATTGTTATACAATTTTTCGCGGACGAACAAAGACGCGGACTTTAAGAAGTTATAAACAGTGAAAATTTTAATAATGTCCGCTTTTGTTCTACTTATAATACGACGATTATAATAATATTTTCTATTAGATAAAATAATATAAAAAATTTTTTCAGTGTTTAACATATTTGTTTAAATTCTATTACAAACATAATATCTACTTGAATATTGGCAGAAAAATGATATAATTAGTAAGACTATTGCATAGGAGAGAATCATGTTAAAAAGTGTTCAAATAAAAATAGTTTTAATATTTATGATATTAGGAATTTTCATGCTAACAGTTCAAGGCTTTATTTTTACAGCAGAATTGCAAGATGTATCTCAGCAAATGATAGGAAATGAACAAGTAATTAGCACAATACAAACTCATATAAAACAAGTACAATTAATAACAATTATTCTAATTGTTACATTTACAATAATTTCAATACTGGTAGGTGCTTTTGTAGCAAAAACAATATTAGAGCCAATAGCAAAACTGACTAAGAGCGCTGAAAATGCAGCAAAAGGTGGACAGTATGCAATAAAATATTTGGCTGACGGAAAAAATAAAACAGAAGTAGATGAATTAGCAAACGCATTTAGTATGATGCATAGTGAGTTAAACGAAAATCTTAAAGAAGTATCAAGACAGAAAAAACAAATTGAAACAATTTTACTTCATATGAATGATGGAATACTAGCATTTAACTTAAATGGAGAAATTATTCATAAAAATAATGCTGCTGATAAACTATTTGGTTTAACGGGAACTGAAAAAAATTTTAACGAAATATTTGATAAACTAGATGTAGATATAAACTTAGAAAAAATTATATATTTAGAAAACTGGACTTCAACACAAGAAAGAATATCAGTAGGAGAAAAAACTTTAAATCTATTTTTTGCAGCATTTAGAGATGAAGCTGATAGACCAGGCGGTGCGATTGTAGTTATACAAGACATAACTGAACATGTTAAACTTGATACAATGAGGACCGAATTTGTAGCTGATGTATCACATGAATTAAAAACTCCAATTACATCTATATTAGGATATTCAGACACATTATTAGAAGACGATTGTGATAAAGAAACTACTAAAAAATTTTTGAAAAGAATTTCTACTCAAGCCAATAGAATGGCAGTGTTAGTTAGCGATTTATTAACTTTATCAAGATATGATGCAGATATGATAAAAAGTAGACAAGAAGAATTTGACTTAGGAGAATTGGTAAAAAGTATATATGATAATTTATCTTTTGAAATAGAACAAAAACATCAAAAGGCAGAATGCTTTGTAACAGCAGATGTTCCACATGTTATTGCAGACAAAGCAGGAATAGAAAGAGTTATAACTAATATATTAACTAATGCAATAAAGTACACACCAGAAAATGGAGAAATAAAAATATATGTAGGATTTGTATATAATGATGCATATATTAAAGTTATAGATAATGGAATAGGAATCCCAGAAGAAGACTTGGAAAGAGTATTTGACAGATTTTATAGAGTAGATAAGGCACGTACAAGAGAAATGGGAGGAACAGGATTAGGACTTTCAATAGCAAAAGAAATAATAGAAAAAAACAATTCAAAAATTAATATAAAAAGTGAATTAGGAAAAGGAACTGAAGTAGTAATTAGAATACCAACGAAAAAAAATGATGACTTAAACCAAAAAAATGATTAAAAAATAGAGAGGCGAAATAAAAATTGAATCCAAAAGTTAAAAATGTCCTAGAATGGACTTATTGTATAATTATAGCTATTGCATTAGCTTTATTTGTAAGATATTTTATAGGAACTCCAACAATAGTACAGATGTACTCAATGTTTCCAACATTAAAACCAAATGAAAGATTAATATTAAATAGAATACCAGTCACATTTCATAGTGAAATAAAAAAAGGAGAGATTATAACTTTTGAAGCACCTAGTGAAACTGACGTAAATGAAAATGATATAGATATGTCAAATCCTGTTGCAAAATACGATAATAAACCAAAAGGAATATTCAAAAATTTCGTATACTATGTACTAGAAATAGGAAAAACAAGTTACATTAAAAGAGTAATTGCAACAGAGAATCAACATGTTCAAATTCGAGACAACAAAGTATATATAAATGGTGAAGAATATGACGAACCATACTTAGACGATTCAGTAGAAACTCCAGCAAATGGACCTTATGTAGATTTAGTTGTACCTGAAGGTTGCATCTATGTAATGGGAGATAATAGAACTCAAAGCACTGATAGTAGAGTTTTCGGTTGCATACCATTAGATAAAATTGAAGGCAAAGTAGCATTTAGATTTTGGCCATTAAATAAATGGGGTAATCCTGATAAGAAATAATATTAATATGGGAGAAAAATGAATAATAGTATAAAAGGAAACATAAAAACAAGGGAAGAATTACAAAAAAATGCACAAAATAATAATATCTTGCATAGCTATTTATTTTTGGGTCAAGACGGAATTGGAAAAAAGCAAATTGCTTTTGAATTTGCTGAAAAAATATTATGCTTAACAAAACAAGAAAAATGCAACTGCAAATCTTGCATGTGCTTAAAATCACATAATCACCCGGATTTTACAATAATTAATGAAGAAGGGGATATAATAAAAATTAGTGCAGTTAGAGAAATGATACAAACAATTTATGAAAAGCCTATACTATCAGATAGAAAAATCTACATCATAAATGATGTAGATAAAATGACAGTTGAAGCACAAAATAGCTTACTAAAAACATTGGAAGAACCACCAGAATATGCTGTATTAATATTAATTTCGTCAAATCCAGATATGATACTAAGTACAATTAAATCTAGATGCTCAAAACTAATTTTTAAAAAACTTAATAAAGAAGAAATAACCGAAATACTTAAAGAAAAAAATATTAACAAGCAGATTTCTGATGAAATGTATGATTTCTTTGAAGGCAGTGCTGATAAAGCAATAAAAATAACACAGAATGAAGAACAATATAAACCTTTATTAGAATTTGTAGAAAAAATTAAACAAGAAGATAAGTTAGATTTCTTAATAAAAAATAAAGAAATATTTTCTAAAGATAATATTAATGAAATACTAGAATATTTAATAGTTTTACTTTATCACAAAGGACAAAAAAGTAATGAAGAAAATTATTTAGAATGCATAAATATAGTACAAGAAACAATGAATTGCCTTAAAGCAAATAGCAATTTCGACATGAGTATAGACAATATGCTATTTAAAATATGGGAGGAAGTAAATGAAGACAATAGTAGGTATTAAATTTAAAAAGCCTGGCAAAACATATTACTTTGATCCAATCAATTTACAACTTAAGCAGGGAGATAAAGTAATTATAGAAACAGCTTTAGGAGACGAATATGGCGAAGTTATTATAGGAAATAAAGAAGTTAAAGAAGAAAGCTTATCTTTACCATTAAAAAAAGTTATAAGATTAGCAACTCCAAAAGATACCAAATCTTTTTATGAATATAAACAAAAAGAACCAGAAGCATTAAAAAAATGTCAGGAAAAAATAAATAAACACAAATTAGACATGAAATTGATAGATGCAGAATATAAATTTGATGGAAGTAAACTAATTTTTTATTTTACTGCTGATGGAAGGATAGATTTTAGAGAATTGGTTAAAGATTTAGCTGCAATTTTCAAGACAAGAATAGAATTAAGACAAATTGGTGTTAGAGATGAAATAAGAAGAATTGGAGGAAATGGAGCGTGTGGAAGAGAACTATGTTGTTGTTCTTTTCTAGGAAATTTTGAAACAGTATCAATAAAAATGGCAAAAGAGCAAAACATTTCTTTAAATCCATCTAAAATTTCTGGATGTTGTGGCAGATTAATGTGCTGTTTAAAATATGAGCAGAATGTTTATGAAGAAAAATTGAGCAGACTTCCTAAAATAGGAGCAATTGTAAAAACAGATGAAGGAGAAGGAGAAGTTTGTGGAATAGAAACACTAAAAGAAATTGTAAAAGTTAAACTAAATGATGGTGAAGACAGTTACTACAAAAAATTTGATGCAAAAGATATAAAAATAATTAAAGATGCAGAAGAAAAAGATGAGTTAAATGTTGAAAATGAAGAAGAACTTAAAGAATTAGAACAATTAGAAAAACTAGATGAAATGGAGAATAATAACCAAGATGAAAACATTTAACTTATAGAGGGGAAGAAATATGAAAATACTTTTAAAAAATACTACACTACTAGACATGGTAGGAAACGAACCAAATATAAGAAAAACAGATATTTTAATTGATGAAGATGAAATTAGTAAAATTGAAGAAAATATTGAAGATGAAGAGGCTCAAGTAATAGACATAAAAGAAAATTTAGTAATGCCAGGATTTGTAAATACACATACACACCTTGCAATGAGCATATTTAGAGGATATAAAGACGATCAAAAGTTAATGGACTGGCTAGAAAATGCTATATTCCCAGTAGAAGATAAATTAAGACCAGATGATATATATTGGAATACTTTTTTGTCTTGTATAGAACTAATAAAAACAGGAACAACTACATTTAATGATATGTATTTTGGTATGGATAAAACAATACAAGCAGCAGAAGAATCAGGATTAAGAGGAGTTATCGCATGGAGTATAACAGATACTTCCATAAAAGATAAAATTGAAAGAACAAGGGAATATCATCAAAAGTACAACTATCCAGATAGTAAAATAAAAATTTATGTTTCAGCACATGCACCATATTCATGTAATCCAGATACTATTAAACTTTGTGTTGATTTAGCAAAAGAATTAAACACAGGTATACATATCCATCTTGCAGAAACATTACAAGAACAAGCAATAATAAAAGACAGATATAATAAAACCGGTACAGAATATTTAAATGATTTACATGTATTTGATGTACCTGTAGTATTAGCTCATGGAATATACATATCTGATAATGATTTAAAAATACTAAAAAAGATTAAAGGTGGAATATCACATAATCCAATTAGCAATTGTAAATTATCATCAGGAATTTGTGATGTAACAAAATTAAGAAAAAATGGTATAAATGTTGGTTTAGGAACAGATGGAATTGGAAGTACAACAACATTAGATATGTTTGAAGAAATGAAAACAGCAGCATATTTACAAAAAATTAATACAATGGAACCAACATCAATTAATGCATATGAAATTCTAAAAATGGCAACGATTGAAGGAGCTAGAGTACTAGGTTTAGACAGAAAAATTGGAACAATTGAAGTAGGAAAAAAGGCAGACATGATAATTATTAATACTGATAAAACCCACTTATATCCAGAAAATGATTTATGCACTAATTTAGTTTATTCAGCAAATGGCGCAGACGTTGATACTGTAATAATTAATGGTAAAGTAATAATGCAAAACAGAAAATTATTAAATATAAATGAAAAACATGTGAAAAAAAATATTGCAAAAGTAGTAAAAAGGTTGTTATAATATAATTGTTTCTGAAAGGAGGTATTCACATGGCTTATAAAATTACTGATAATTGCATCAGCTGTGGAGCATGTGCAGGAGACTGCCCAGTAGGATGTATTTCACAAGGAGACGAACATTATCAAATTGATAAGGAAGCTTGTATATCTTGTGGTACATGCGCAAATGTTTGCCCAGTTGGAGCACCTCAAAGTGAGGATGAATAGAGAATTTTAAATAATAAGTAAAAAAATGACTAGTGGATATAAAATTCAACTAGTCATTTTTGCGTTAAAAAAACTAGAATCATTTATATCAATTTGCTTCTGTATAAAAAATGAGTTAACATAATTGAAATTATTTAAAAAAAGTAGTATAATAAACGTTGATAGTTTTTGAAAGGAAGAAAATTATGGATGTAAATAAAATAAAAATGACGGATTTATTAAAAGAGACAAATTTAGTATTACCAATAACTGAATTATTGGAATGCATAACAGATGAAAAATTACATGATTTAGTAAAAGAATGTATTTTTGAAATGGATATTCAAGATGTAATGTCATTTTTAATAAAATTTGATAAACACATAGATAAAGCTAAATTAACATTTATTAATTACTTATATTCAGAAAAAATTGTGCCAATTAATGATTTTGATTTGGAAGAAGAACCATTAGAACATGTGCAAAGAATGCAAAGATTAAAAAAGATAATGGAAGATAACCCAAGTATGTATGTTTATTTAGATCAAAAAACATTAAATACTATAACATATGATTCAAGAGATTATGCATCTTTAAAACAAAGAGAACAACATGTACAAGAAAAGAAAGAAGCCAAAGAAAGATGCAAAGAAATTGAAAGTGAATTAGATTTTGCATATTTATCAAGTATTCATGTGCTTTCTGATTTTGATATATATTCAAAAAATGATGAATTAACAGATTTTTTTAAAGAAAAAATAGTTATTGAAGCTAATAAATCTAAATTTATGAATGACAGAGAAACATTAAGCAAAATCTTAAGAGAAGAAATCGAAAGCGATATATTATATGTAGATTATTTACCACATTTTGAAAAAGTATTAAAGGATTATCCAGAATATATTAATTGGGATAAATTTTTACTATTGTCTGCTTATAGAGCAAAAGAAATTTTAGATGATGACTATTTGGAAGACCTTTCTGATGATGAAGAGGAAACATTAATAAAAATAATAGAAACATCTAAAAAGTTGATTAAAAATCAAAATACTAAGATAAGTGGAAATATTAATTTTTATGGTTATGATGTAAAAAGGGTAAATTACTCAGTATCAAATTTGGAACGTGATGCATCAAAAATAATAAATGGACACTATTATGGAAAAAGAAAAGTTGCAGAACTAAGAGAGGAACTATTAAAAGGGAAATTAACACTTAAAGATATAGAAAATCCAAGTATATTAAAATTAGTAAATTTATCTAGTACTGATAAGAAAGAATATGCAAAACAAAATCCTATGAATTCAGTAGAATTGTATAAAAGAGGACTAATAAGTGATAAAGAACTTAAATCATATTTAAGTGAGCTACCATTAGATAATTCTACAATTGAAGAATTACTAAGCTTAGAAGGCAAACCTATTAAGGAAGATAGCATAATTGAACTATACTTGAAAGGAAATATAAATTTAGAAGTTTTAATACAGTATAAAAAAGAAATAGAACAATTTATTGACGAAGAACAGCTAGTAAATTATTATCAAACTAGAAATGATAAGGATTCAAAGGAAAAAGCAGAAAAATATTTTGCACTTTATAGAGAGTTAAAACTAACTAACAAAGATGAAATGATGAGAACAGAATTAGGAGAAAATATAATTCTTGAACTTGGAGAAAAAATGGAAGCAGAAGATTTTGTAGAATTATATAGAAGAAATTTAATTACAATTGATAATGTGGTTGAATGGAATGGAGAAGACTTTGTTACACAAATGATTGCACATGGACAATTAAAACCAATAGACAGCAAAAAATTAATATCAGAACATAAAATTAATATTGAACAAATAAAAAGAATTCTTACAAGAAAAGAATTAAGTGACGAGGAAAAAATATCATTTATTATTACAACTTTTGACGGAGATGAAAATGCAGATATAAGATTTGAACTATTTCAAACATTAGGAGTAACAGAAAATAATAGGAACCCAAAACAAGAAAGATTTGGAACAAAACAGAGAAATATAGCTGGTGCAACGACTCCAAATAATGTATATGAAATGGATCCTTCATTAAAAATGAGTTTACTATTAAAGATAGATAAAGACTATACATATTCAATAACTAGAGATGGACATATGGTATTAGAATTACCAAAACTTAATAAGGTAATCATAGAAAAATTGTTTAAAAGAAGTAAAGAAAAAGTAGAATTTGCAACTGGTACAGCTACATACATATTAGATTTAGACCAATTATATATATCAGACATTATTTCGGACGATAAAAAAATTAATAGACCTGTACTATATGAACTTAATAGAGATGGAATAGCAGATAGATTGTATCATACTAAAAATTGGGGAAAAATGATTAAAGATGCATTTAATATTTCAGAATCAGAAAGATATACAACAGAAGACAGAAAAGAAATAGATAAATTAATAGAAAAAATTGAAAAGAATAGAAAACTAAGAGAATTTTAAATAAAATAATATTGACATTTTTGTACTTGTTAATGTATAATAAATAACATCGAAAGGATACATATATTCGTTGAGAGAAGAAAAGTTAAATCCCACAAGATGGTTTTAAGCTTCGGAAGGAGGGAGATAAAATGTCAGAGATTAAAGTTAATAATGGTAATATAGAAGATGCTCTAAAAAGATTTAAAAGACAATGCGCTAGAAATGGAGTAATTCAAGAAGTAAGAAAAAGAGAGCATTATGAAAAACCAAGCGTTAGAAGAAAGAAAAAGTCAGAGGCTGCAAGAAAAAGAAAATTTTAATAAAAATCAAGACACTGTACAGTGTCTTTTTTTTACATTGTTAAAGTTAATATACAATAACAAGCATAAAAAACAATATATTGTTAAATAAAATTTTATGTGATAATATAAATAAAAATCATGGAAAGGAAAGTGTTTGATATGAAAGAAAAACTATTGAATGATTTAAAAGATGCTATGAAAGAAAAAAATGAAATAAAGAAAAATGCTGTTCAAATGGTAAGAGCAGCAATATTACAAGTTGAAAAAGACAAAGGAATAAAGTTAGAAGATAAACAAATAATAGAAATAATTGCAAAAGAAGTAAAAAAGAGAAAAGATTCAATTGATGATTACGAACGAGGAGGAAGAGAAGACTTAGTAAATCAAATAAAAGAAGAAATACACTATTTAGAAGTATATCTTCCAAAACAATTATCAGTAGATGAATTAAAACCAATAATTCAAAACATAATTCAAAAAACAGGTGCAACATCAATAAAGGACATGGGAACAGTTATGAAATGCGCTAAAGAAGAAATTGGAGCTTCTGCTGATGGAAAAACAATAAATGAGGTAGTAAAATCACTATTAAATTAGAATAAAAAATGAAATAATAACTAATACTAATAAAAAAGCAAGGAGAAAACAGTGGATTATATAAAAGAAAATATAAAGGATGGAGTAAATCTCCATCTTATTATTAACGATAATTTTAAAACAGATTATACTGTAATATTTTTAACAGTTCCTTTAGAAAAAGAAACAGTGACACAAAATGCATTAATACCAGCAGTTTTAAAAAGAGGATGTTCAAAATATGATAATTTTAAAAAAATAACCGAAGAATTAGAAATGATGTATGGAGCATTTCTTGAATGTGGTGTTGACAAAGAAGGTGACAATTTAATATTAAAATTTTTCATAGAAAGTATAAATGATAATTTTTTACCAGAAAAAAATAATAATATAATAAAATCAATAGACATGCTTATAAATATAGTATTTAATCCAATATTAGAAAATGGGAAATTTAAAGAAAATTATATAAATACTGAAAAACAAAATTTAGAATTATTAATAAATACTCAAAAAGACGATAAAGATCAATATGCATACGAAAAATGTATAAATATAATGTATAAAGATACTGGATTTGGATTGAATAAATATGGTTCAATAGAAAGTTTAAACAAAATAAACTCTGAAAATTTATATGAACATTATAAAAATTTAATAAATGATTCTAAAATAGATATATTTATCAGTGGAAACATAAATAAAGAAGAAATAATCAATCAAATAAAAGATAATCAATTTATTAAAAGTTTAAAACCACGTGAAGGAAAAATAAATGAAAATCACTATAAAAAAGAGCTAAAGCAAAAAATTGAAAATGCACAAGAAAAAATAGAAGAGATGGATGTAAGCCAAGGAAAATTAGTAATAGGATTAGATATTTTACCAAATGATTTAGGAGATTTTAGATTTATTGCTATTTTATATAATGCAATATTTGGAGATGGTGTAAATTCAAAACTATTTCAGATTGTTAGAGAAAAAGAAAGCTTAGCATATACAGCAAAATCTCTTTATATTAATAAGAAAAATAATATATTTATTAAGTGTGGAATCGAAATAAGTAAATACGAAAAAACAGTTAATCTAATAAAACAACTCCTAGAAGACATGAAAAATGGGAATTTTACAGAGGAAGATTTACAAGTTGCAAAAGAATATATTATAGCAGGAATCAATTGCATTGAAGCTGAACAAGATACTCAAATAATATTTTTATTTGGACAAGAATTAAGTAATTTACATTTAACTGTAGAAGAATATAAGAAAAACATAGAAGAAGTAAAACATGAAGATATAGTAAAATTGGCAAATCTAATTCAATTAAACACAATTTACTTCTTAAGAAATGGAGGAAAGAATGCAGATAATTGAAAATAATTTGCTAAAAGAAAAAGTATATATAGAAAAGCTAACATCAGGAATCACACTTATTTGTATACCTAAAGAAAAGACAACAAAGAAATATATTGTATGTGGAATAGGATATGGTTCAAATGATAATCATTTCTATATACCAAAAGAAAACAGAGAAGTAAAAATTCCCGATGGAGTAGCTCATTTTTTGGAACACAAGATGTTTGAACAAGAAAATGGAGTAAACAGCCTAGATGTACTATCTTCTTTAGGGATAGATGCAAATGCATATACGACAAATGATCATACCGCATACCTATTTGAATGTACTGATAATTTTTATAAAGGACTAGACGAATTACTTAACTATATACAAAATCCATATTTTACAGATCAAAATGTAGAAAAGGAAAGAGGAATAATTGCACAAGAAATAAACATGTATGATGATGAAGCAGAGAGCAAAGTATATATAAATGCTATGAAAGCATTATATCAAAAAAATCCAATTCAAATTGACATAGCGGGAAGTGTGCAAAGCATTAACAATATAACAAAAGAAATTTTATATGACACATATAATAATTTCTATGTTCCAGCTAATATGGTTATAGTAGTTTCAGGAGAATTTAAACCACAAGAAATTTTTAAAGAAATCAAATCAAGAATTACTATGAATAATAAACTTGAAGCTAAAAAAATAGAAGAAAAAGAGCCTCAAGAAATAACACAAAAAGAAATAGAAGCACAAATGGATATATCAATGCCAATTTTTACATTTGGATTTAAAGTTAATCCAGATGAGAAAGAAAAAGTAAAACGTGCTTTAGCCATAGAAATTCTTTTAGAAATTTTGATAGGTCAAAGCTCAGAGCTATATGAAGATTTATATGAAAATGGCGAAATCTTTTCAGATATATTATCATCATTTGAATGGAGCAATAATTATGCTCATGTACTATTGCAAGGAAAAAGCAATAATATAGACACAATTGAAAAAAAGATAATTCAAAAAATCCAACAGCTAAAAGAAAAAGGTATTGATGAAAAACAATTTGAAAGAGCTAAAAGAAAAATATATGGAATTTATGTAAAAGAATTTAATGAAGTCAGTGAATGTGCACTATTATTTTTAACAAACTATTTCAGACAAATTAATCCATTTGAATATCTTGAAAACTACAAAATAATATCAAAAGAATATACAGAAAGCATTTTAAAAGAAGTATTTGACGAAAATAAAATGGTAAAATCAGTAATAAATCCGAACTAATTTGACGAATTAAGTATTTTATTATAACAAAAACATTTAAAATATCATAAAAAGTCATACGAAAAGAGCGATTGCCCAGGAAATTTTATTGACGAAATTGTAAAAATATGGTATCTTAAAATAAATTAAATAATACTTTTGTAGAATAAAAGGAGTGGAGACATGATAGATGAAAAAATTTGCAAATTACGAGAAAAATTAAACAGAAGTATACAAAATAATGAGAATTATGAAATAATATATGAAATAAGTGTTGAATTAGATAATTTAATAGCGGAATATTATAAAAATGAAGTATTTTAAGGAGTATGATTATCATACTCTTTAAATTATTTATAATAATTGATATAATCTATATAAATTAGTAAGGAGGAATATTATGTTTGAATTAGATGGAGTTATGTTATTAAAACATAGTAGCATAAAAATAAAAAAAGAAAAAACGATATATATAGATCCATTCCAAATAGATATACCAGCACATGATGCTGATTTAATATTATGTACACATTCACATTATGACCATTTTTCAGTTAAAGATATAGAAGCAGTGGCAAATGAAAAAACTGTAATATTAGCTACTACTGATTGTGAAGAAGCAATAAAAGAAATTGGATTTATTGAAGAAAATATACAATTAGTAAAACCATATGAAAAATACATATTTGAAAATATAGAAATTGAAACAATACCTGCTTATAATAGATTTAAAGAATTTCATCCTAAAAATAAGCAATGGGTAGGATATTTATTAAAAATAGAAAATAATACATATTATATTGCAGGAGATACTGATAGAACAAAAGAAAATTCAAAAGTTGAATGTGATGTAGCCTTTCTACCTGTTGGGGGAACTTATACTATGAATTATGTAGAAGCAGCTGCACTTGCAAATAAACTAAAACCAAAATATGTAATACCAACACATTATGGCTCAATAGTTGGAGACAAAGAATGTGGAATTCAATTTAAAGAATTAATAGATTCAACTGAAACACAATGTGAAATATATATTTAAAATTTTATTTTATAGAAGTAGTAACACATTTTTAAATGAGGCTACTATTAGCAGAATTAGTCGATGATACGGAGAAGATTTTATTCGATGTACTGTAAATTCGACTAATTCTTTTTTATATTATAGGAAAGTTCTCTGAACTTCCTATAATACAAAGCATTCCACAGAAAAATTGTAATACAATTTTTCGCGGACGAACAAAGACGCGGACTTTAAAATGTTATAAATAGCGAAAAAGTTAATAATGTCCGCTT
>CANPZM010000023.1 GCA_947589065.1 uncultured Clostridia bacterium | reverse complement strand
GTGTTTATATCTGCTATTTCATCTGTCCATGTTATTGTTTTATCTGCTTCACTATATTGTCCATCCTTTAATACTGACGCTTGGTCATCTATATGATATGGTAGCTCATCTACTATTGTTACTGTTGCTTTTCCTATATATTCTTCGATTGTTGCTGTGTAATGAATTGTATATGGAATTTTTGCATTTTTATCTGTTATTGTTGCTTCTGGTCCAGTTTTTGTTATTGCTGGTTCTTTTATTATTGGTTCTTTTAATTTGTAATAATATGTTACTTCTGCTGGTTCCTCACTTATTGTTCCATCTGTTGTTCCTTCAACTCTTGAAAACTCATAGTTAGGCGCTATATCTTCAGATTTTGATGTATGATATTCATTTCCAAATTCATCTTCTATTATTACATCATCTACAACTTGACCATTACCATATTTTGATGGTACTTTCGTGTCATCTGTTCCTTCTACATAGTGATGTACAGTTACCATTCCTGCTACTTCTTCATAAAAATAAACTACATCTATATTTCCTTTTTGGTAATTTCCACTTGAATTATATGGTTCTTCTGTAACTCTGTATCCTCTTTTTACATCTTCTCTTTCTTTTGTTACATAGATGTTTCCTATTGCATCTGTTTTCTTTTCTACAGTAGCTCTTCCACCATTTTCTAAAGGTACAAAATCTGTTGTTTCTTTTATATAGTGATATACAGTTACTGTTCCTTTTTCCTTTTCATTTTTTATTTTTATTTCTTGATCTTTAAAATCTCTTGATACAGTTATTTCTGTTTCTGGATTTGCTGGTAACTCATACCCTTCTGGTGCTTGTGTTTCCGTTATTGTATACTCTCCTACACTTAATGTAAGTTCTATTTTTCCTTCTTCATTCGTTTCATATTCTGCTAAATCTTCATTTTCTACTGAGTTATTCTTTACTGTAAATCTTGCACCTTGTAATGGTGTTTCATTATCTTCTTTATATTTTATTAATGTTATATTTCTTTCTATTTTTCTATATTGATATATTACTTCTACTTCATCCCATTCATATTGTCCTTCTGCATTTGATGGAATTTCAACTAATTCGTATTCGTCTGATAATTGTTCATTTGGTATTGCACTTGTAGAATATTTATCTCCTTCTTCTCCACTTTCTTTTCTATCTGCAGCTGTTTGCCCATCTTTTAATGGTACTGGTGTTAAAGTTCCTTCAATATAGTGATGCACTGTTAATGGAATTTTCTTCTTTACATAATAATATATTATTTCTTTTTCTTCTTTTCCAAAATTTCCATTAGCTTCATTTGGAATTATTTGATTTCCGCTTGCATCTTTTTCCAATTCATACTTTTCTAAATCTACTCTTGGTTTAGTTTCGTATTTGTCTCCAATTTTTCCTTCTTGAAATTCATCTGGAGCAACTGGTTCATTTCCGTCTCTAGTTAAATGTCGTACTTTTATTTTACCTGCTATTTCATTCTCAATTACTAATTCATGTCTTTCTAAATCTCCATCACCTTTTAATGATGCATTATTATCATCTGTATTTTTTATGATTTCCATAGTATAACCCATAAAGTTTACAACAATTTCTTCTTTAATTGCTAAATATCCTTCTGGTGCTTCAATTTCTTTTATACTATATTCTCCTTCTGGTATTTCTATTATTGCTCTACCATCTTCGTCTGTTTCGGCTATAGCATTTTCATTATAATATTCGTCTGTTGATTGAATATAAAATTTGGCTCCTGCTATTCCTTTACCTGTCTCTTTATCTACCTTATTTATTATAATTGGTTGATTGTGTTCTCCAAAGGTTACAACAATATGCTTATCTTCTGTCATACTTTGAAATAATGGCATCGTATAGCTTCCATCTGATGGGTCAATTTCATCTTTATTGTATTTCCATTCCTGTCCATTAACTGTTATTGATTTTATATAGTAATTTTCAAAATCTGGTGTCATTTTTATTCTTAGTTTGCTACTTTCGCCATATTTTACTGTTTCATAAGGTTGTAGGTCCTCTCCATCTATTTGTCCTAATTTTTCTCCGTATTCATTATCAATTCGTACATCTGTTGTAATTTTTAATTCTTTTACCTTATTATCTACTTCTAATTTTTGAACTTCTGGTACTCCTGCTTTTGCAGATAAACGGAATATTAATCCATCACTATGCGGATAACTTTTATTTTCTGTATTTTTAATAATATCATTTCCTAACTCTAATGTTTCTGTAGAAAAATCTCCTCCTATTAAATAATCTTCATTTGGTGCTTCTATTACAGTATTTATATCGTAATCTGATAAATGTTCCTTCCATAATAATTCTCCATTGTTGTCATATTGTACAAGTATTCCAGTAAATACATTTCCCCAGTCATCATAAAAATTTTTTTGGACTAAGATATTTCCACTTCTATTTTCTAACATGGTAGGTATTTCTCCACTAAACTTCTTTGTCCATTGAACAACATTATATTCATCATACTTTGTCAATGATGTATTTCTTAATTCATACGTATAAGTATAAGGATTTTCAAAGTTTGCATTTACTAAATAACCATTATCTGAAGTTGATATTAATTTTATTATTTTACTTCCGACTGGTGTATTATACCACTCTATTTCACCATTTTTATTACATTTAATTATCAGTCCGGTAAACATGTAACCATCATAACTATAGTCTTTATAAAATTTATTATTTGAATCTAATTCTGTCATATAACTAGTAGAATATCCTCCTACTAGATATCCTCCGTCTGATGTTTCAGCTATAGTCTCTATTGATTCCTGATCTTCACCACTAATAACCTTTGACCATTCTACATTATCATCTTTATCATATTTGATTATCATTCCATCAGGAGAATATTCATTAGCATATTGACTTTTTAAAACGTTATTTTCATCCAATTTTATACTTTCAGAGCTAAAATATCCACCAACAATATAGCCCCCATCTTGTGTATTTACTATAGATGTTATCTTATCATCATTATCACCACCTATAATTCGAGTCCATTCTATTTCATTATCAATTCCATATTTTACTAGAATTCCATCATCATTATTGGTATCACTATTATGTATTGTTCCAGCTATAATATAACTGCCGTCAACAGTTTGATTTATAGCAATTGTTTCACTCCATCCATTAATTTCTATAGTTTTTGCCCACTCAATATCATTATTTTCCTTATATTTTATTAAAAATCCTTTTGTATCACAATTTTCTGGTTTTGTAATTCTATTATTATCATCTAATATTATTTCATTGCTTTCAAAATATCCTCCTGCAATATAACCTCCATCATTTGTTGACTCTAATACTTTTATTTCATCTTTTTGTGTACCACCTATTGCTTTTCCATTTTTTACTTCAGTTTCTGCAATTTCAGTCTCTCTTAGTTTCATTATTACTCCATTATAAGGAGAGTCAGAATTATAATCCCCGGGAAAAAGAATAAAATCGTCCATTATATAGCCACGCTCACTATCTGAATTTTCAATTATTATAATATTTCCATCTTTATCTTCTATCATCTCTGGGTAAGTATACATTTCTTCCAAAATACTTTTATGATATTCATATTCGAATTTTTCATCATATTTTACTATATATGTTCCACTTATAGATTCAATCTGGTCCTTTTCACCAAATTTTACATTTCCAGAACCTTCTATAATAATTAAATAACCGTTATCAGATGTCTGCATCATATTTTCTATACTGATTGAAGCCCCTCTTTCACCTTCTTCAGTCAATAGATTTATTTTTTTTGAAAATTCTTGTCCTCCACTTTCATAATATTTAACTATTGTATCATTATATAAAGTTTCATTGTTGCCATAACCATGTGCTATTGATGCTATATAACTTCCATCTGATGTTCCTGCTATAATACTCGTAAATATATCAGATGTTTCTTCTTGAGATGGACTACACCATTCTACATTTCCATTTTTATTATATTTTATTAACATATTATCAAAAGAACCCCAATATTCTTGATCTTGATTTTCTCTATGATGTATTTCGTTAGTATCATCTAACCTTATTGTTTCACTAGTAGTCATTCCTAAAACTAAATATTCTTCATTTGACAATTCTACAATATTTTCTATTGTATCGTAGCCCCCATCACCAGATATAGCATTTGCCCATTGACAATTTCCATCTTTGTCATACTTAATTATCATCCCACTTTCACATTGATAATTAATACCCGGTTTATTTTCTAACGCATGCAATATATGATTTTCGTCTATAGTAATTTCAGCAGTAGCAAATTGACCAGCAATTAGATAGCCACTATCACTTGTTGAAATTCCTGTTTCAGATTTAAGAACTGAAAGACTAGCTTGTCCAACATTTTCTATAATTTTATGCCATTGCACTTGCCCTTCTTTATCATATTTAATTATTATTATACTTATTGATTCTGGTGTATTATTTATAGTATTTTTCTCATCCAATGTAATTGTCTCACTTGTAGTTCTACCTATTACTAAGAATCCTCCATCTTGTGCCCTTAATACTTCTGATATATAATCATTACCTGTTCCTCCTATAGACTTAAGCCATTCAATATCGCCATTATTCTTATACTTTATTAAAAGTCCATCTTGTTCACCACCTTGAAATTCGCAAAAAGTATTATCATCAATATATAATCCTTCTTGAGTTACTCCGCCTGTAATGTATCCTCCATCATCCGCTTCTATAATAGACATCTGATTATTCTTTGTTCCTAAACTTCTTCCCCATGATGCTAAAAGGCCTTTTTTACTTTCTCTTGCTGCACCAATTCCAAAATAATATACCGAATCTGATATATCATATTTTTCCGGAGCCTTTACTTCTACAGCTTTGTATAATCCTTCTGGCAAATCTGCTGTAAGTTCACCTGCGTCATTTGTTTCTAGTACATAATAATCTTGTCCATTTATATTTTCTTTGTTCCCAATTATTTCTTTTTTACTATTACGTGCAGGTACCGTTCCATTATCTATATTATAAATTGCAAATTTAACATCTTTTAGTGGATTTCCATTTTCATCCTTTTTTATTAGTTTAAATGAAGGATTATCTTCTATAGTTAATTTTATTGTATTATCTACAACTTGATACTGTTTTGCACTTTGTCCTTCCACTAATTCTTCTACAAATTCTAAATTTCCTCCATCTTCAGATTTTTGCACTTTAAATGTAATGTCTTTTACTTTTGCATATCCTTCTGGTGACAATACTTCTCTTAATGTATATGTTTGATTAATATTTTTATTTGATTCATATAGATATAAATCTTCTATTAATACTTTTCCATTATCTGTTGTAGTATATTCTCCTAATTCTTTTCCTTCTTTATATAATTTAAATTTAGCATTACCTAATGTCTTTACTTTCTGTTGTGCAGTTTGATCTGGATTTGATGTATCTAGTGTAGTTTGCTTTTCTATTTTCAATATTTCTAAATTGTATCTTGGAATTTTATCATCTTTTAAATTCAAGTTTAATATTGGTATTTCATTTTCTTTAGTTATTTTCTCTTCCGCTTCTCCCTCTATGTTAACTGTATAATTTCCCTGATCATTACTTATCGTAAATTTAATAATTTCACTTGATACATAATATCCGTCTGCTTTAACTTCTTCTAAAGAATATTGTTCTCCAATTATTAAACCTTTTAAAAGTATTTCACCACTTGAATTAGTAGTCATAGTTCTACCCTGTTCAGGTAGACCTGTTCCCTTTATTCTATATCTTATTTTAGGTAATTTTGAGCCATCAGTATTATCTGTTTTTGTTATTTTTAAGTTTGCTTTTACTTCATCTTCTGTTTCAATTTTTACTATATAAGAATTATTTTCATCTGGACCTGTAATGTCAACTTTTTTTGCATTCTCATCATTTTTTATTACTTGTAATTTTCCGTCTACTTCTTGAGTTGTAAACTCTATTTCTTTTTCGTTTAATTCATATTCTTCTGGGCTTTTTACTTCTTTTATCACATATATTCTTTCTGCATATAATCCTTCAAGCTGTATTTTGCCATCTTCACCTGTTATTCTTGTCTGACCATTATCTACATTTTTCTCATGAATATAATAAGTTGCACCAGTAACCGTTTTACTATTTTGTTTTTGATATTTTGTTAATTCTAATTTAATTTTCTTACATATCATCAATCCAACTTTGTTTGGCTCTGTTTGTGTATTATAACGTCCTTCATCTGTGTCTAATCCAAAATATATTGCATGATGACTAAATGCTTTTTTATTGTAATCTGTACTACCTGGTATCTCTATTTCATATGAAAATGTATAATTTTCTCCCTGTGGTAGTTTATAATTTCCTAAATCTATTAAATAACTTTTTATACCCTCAAAACTTTTTGGATCTGTTACCCAATTGTTGTCATCTACATTTAGTTCTTTAGTTGCATCACCATTCGTTGAATAATATACTGTGGCTTTGCTTGCTAATTCTGGTGGTAATTGAATTTTTTCCTTTATTGTTGTATTAAACTCAGAACCTAAAGTTTCTTCATTGTTTATTACATATTTATTTCCTGCATAGGGAATTCTTCCTAAAATTTTTATATTACTTATTGTACTCTTATAATTATTTGCAATATCAATATTAATTTTAGCACTACTCTGTTCCTTACTAATTTCAGCAATCTGAGGTGCAACTGTTTTACTATTTTTATCATCATATTCAGTTATAAATTCACTAGTTAATAAAGAATTTGGTGATATTAAGTTTAATATATCAAATGAACTACCTACCATCTCTGCATTATTTAAGTTTCCATTAACATCATATAAATCTTCTGTTGGGTTTAAGTAATTTTCGCACTCTTCATTAGTAGCATATAATTCAATTCTAGGTGATGATGTTACACAGCTTGGATTTGGTGTTATATTGCAATTTAATTTTATATATACAGATTTTGGATTACTATTTTCTGTTAATATTTTTATAAATATATTATCTTCTTGTTTATAAACTTCTGAACTTAAAATTTGTACACCATCTGTTATTTCTATATTATTTAATTCTACATCTATTATTTCAGTTGGCATTTTTATTAAAAATGACCCATTTGACCATTTTTCTCTATCATATAATTCATTTGCACTTGCCCTTATATATATTATTTCATTTTTTAACGTTTCTTGAGTTGAAATTTTAGTTTCTTCTACTTCAATGTCAACTTCTGATAATGGTGCTAAGTATGTTGCTCTATTAGTATCTGTATTAATTATTTTTTTATCTAAATATCCTGATAATGTTGACTTTATATAAATAATATTATCAAAATCATCTTTTTCATAATGTTCTACTATATAATCATCATCTAATTCTTTAATATTATATATTTCTATATATGAATTTGCATTTGTTTTGCTTGTCTCTACTCTCACATGTTTTACTGGAAAACTATATTTATAAGGATTAGATATTGTATAATTGCTCCAATTATCTTTATTAAAAGTTTCGATTAATTCCCCAGTTGTATCATCATATACTTTAATTTCTCCATCTTCGCCTAATATATTCTGCTGATTATAAAAATAAATTCCAATATTTGTTGTTAAATCTTCCATGCTTGCTTCAGTATTGTCTTTATTTATAAATTGGTCACTTACTTGTGCTTCTCCATCTTTAGTTTCTTTCATTATCATTCCATTTGAATTTCCATCTGAACCAGTTAGACCATACCATCTTACAATATACGTATCGTCTTTTTCTTCTGTAGATATTCCATTGTATATGTTTAAAGGTTTTCTTTTTAGAATACTATCTTTTATGAAAGATTGATTTGCTTTTCTTCCAACATCTATATCAAATCTTGCAGATGTTCCTATGGGTCTTCTAAAATTAACAATTACTGTATTTTTAGCTACATTTGATACATACGGATTTTGAAATTCTTCTTTATTAGGATTATTGTATCCTTCAAAATACCCTTGTACAGGAATTCTATATTCAAATGTATCTGATCCAATATTCTCATATGCCTGCAATGGGTATGTTACAGTTATCTTGACAATAGTAGTGTCTGAATAACTAGAACCTAATTGCGTTATTTTTCCTTCTTTATCAATTTTTCCTTCAATCGTAGCTGTAAACTTACTTGTTTCTTGTGACCAACTTGGTATAACATTAGTTCCAGATATTTGTACTCTTGATGGTTGTATGCCCCCTAAATTTGGTATTGTTCCTTCAATTACACTTTTTGATTTATTTAGTTGATTTTGTGTATCAATCATAATAACATCAAAATTCAAGTTTATCTCTTGATTTTCTTCGTCAACAATTTCAGTTATATTTTCTGTTTGATAATTGCATGGTCTTCCATTTTCATACAAAGGGATATCAGCTTTTATCGTTCCATACCAATCTACATAAAACTCCACTTCTTTTTTTATTGGTGTTATCTTCCCATCTGAATCTTCATGATTTCCTGTTAATATTATTTTGTTTTTCTTGCTATAGTTAGTCGTGTCATTTTCTATTGCACTACGTACTACACCTGTTAAAATCTTTTGTGTTCCTGATTTAATATCTTTTAGTAATATTTGTTCTACATCGTTTCCTATAGCATTTTCTCTTACTTCACTATCTTTTGGAATTGCAGTTTCTAGACGAAAGTTATCACTTTGTATTTCTATTTTTCCATCTCTTAAAGTTCCATTTGATAATACATTTAATTCCATGTATATAGTATCTTGTTTTCCAATCTCTCTACATGTTCCACGTACTTCATCTGCTTCTCCATCGCTATCTACATCTCTTAAAAAGAATGCATCAAAATTAACATATTGGCTTTGAGTATTTTTATCATCTGGATTCACTCTAGCATATGTCATTGCTCTTGCTAATTCTGGGTCATATATTTGATTATTTTTCTTTACACTCTTTTGTTTTCCGAAAAATAATATTAAACTTATTAATGCAATTGCAAATACAGTTATTACTATAATTGTTCTTACTATATTTCGTTTAATTAGATACCCGTGTGTGTGTGTGTGTGTGTGTGTGTGTGTACTCTTGCAATGGTTATCGCATTTTTTCTTCCTCATTTCTCTAATTTTCTCCTTTAGCTTTGATAACATTTTATTTATCACTTATTTTTTTATTATTTATTTCTTATTTTAATTATTTAAATATAAGTAACAATATATTTATAAGTAAGCTTTCAACGTTTTTTAGTCAAAAAAATAGATAGACTATTACGGATTTATACCGTTTTAGTCTATCTGTTTTAATCATTTCTTATTTACTTATCTTTTAATTTACATTTATTGAAATTACTGGGGAAGCAATCATTTTCTTAGTAGCATCACCAAAAAGAATTTTTTACTCTTCATAGTTTAAAAATATACATTTCCTCCAATATTGACTCCAGCATGTCTTGTAGATGCTGATCTAAATGATAAATATGAATGATTTCTTTTTCCATTAAGTGCATCATTAACTGCTTTTTTTACATGTGATGGAGCTCTACCATTTAAGAATCTTCTCCAGTTTCCTCCAACTGATGCAGAATAGCAATATTGATTTGGTGCTTTATATTGACTTAAAGGATCTTTACCATTTCTTCTCCATCTACTACTTTCAGCTCTATTGCATGCTGATGAGATTACAGCAAGTGCTCCTTCATAACTTCTACTGCTTTCTTGAGCTGTTATTGCATATAATAAATCTAAATCTGCTGCTGAATATGTCCATTTTCCAGCTCCTGTTCTGACTGCGCTTGTGCCTCTACTTGAAACTGCAATTCTTACACTTACTTCAATAATTTTATTTACTGGTTTTTGAATTACTTTCTCTGATAATTTATGTCTTTCGATTTCAACATCATCTTGATATTTTACTTTATATGTTATTTCTTTTTTACCATTTTTCCCTTTTTGAACAACTTTGTTTACTTTCTCGCCTTTTTCTTTAGATGTAACTTCCTTTTTTATTGTCTCATATGGTATTTCTACTGTTTCCTTTATAATTTTTTCTACTATAACACTACCTTCAGAATTTAGAAGTTCCTCTGTCTTAATTACTTGAGTTTCCTTATTTTCTTCTTCATTTTCTATTTCTGATTTTCTTACTATATTTATTGTCTTTGTTGCATCTATATTTGAATTTAATCCTTGTTTAACAGATTCATCTGGTGCAATATATATATTATTTTCTTTTAAAATTTCTTCTATTTTACTTTTCGTAGTAACTACTGTTAATTCAGTTTTATCTGCAAAACTTATAGTTACTGTATTTACTGCACTAGTTGTTGCTAGAACTCCTACTCCAAATAAAAGTAATAAAACAATAAGTATAAATATTATTCTTTTTATTATACCTTTAGATAAGTTTTCACTTTTTCCCATATTTTATTCCTTCCTAAGTCATAAATTTAATTTGAAAAAATCAAATTTTGTTAAAAACAAAACTATAATTATTTTTCAATTTTCTTCCTTTGGAATTAACATCGTCATTATATCTTTTTTGTTGATTTTTGTCAACTTTTATACTATTTCCGTAAGTGCTAGAGTTGCTTTTGTTACATTTATTTTACATAATTGTTACATTTTCTTTTCCTAGAGTCTGTAAGTTTTTAATTTTTTTATTTTTTTTATATTATATTATATTATATTACGCTTGTATCATTTTAGTACTTATTTTATAAATATTCTTGTTTTTTTTATATTATTGTGCTATTATTCAATTATAATAAATTTAAAAATAAGGAGGCTTAGTTGAAAAATGCCTATAATACCAATTATTCTTGTTATAGTTGTTTTATTGGTTGTTTTTATAATAGCCATTTACAATAGTCTTATTAGTCTAAGAAATCAAGTTAGAAATTCTTGGGCGCAAATAGATGTAGAATTGCAAAGAAGATTTGATTTAATTCCAAATCTAATTGAAACAGTAAAAGGCTATATGAAACATGAAGAATCTGTTTTAACCAAAGTTACTGAGTTGCGTTCTGCTTGGTCAACAGCTCAATCTGTTGCTGATAAAGCATCTTTAGAAAATCAACTTTCTGGTGCATTGAAATCAATTATGGCAGTTGCTGAAGGTTATCCAGATTTAAAGGCTAATGCAAATTTTATTAGCTTACAAGAAGAACTTGCAAATACAGAAAATAAACTCTCTGCTTCAAGAGTTACATACAATAATGTTACAACGATGTATAATACTAAAATTGAAATTTTTCCAGCTAATATAGTTGCTTCAATGTTTAATTTTAAACATGAAGATTTGTTTAAAGTTGAAAATGAAGAGGCTAAGAAGAATGTAAAAGTTTCATTTTAGTTAGTATTTATATTAAAGCTTTTTATTAAATTTTTGAATGCAAAATTTGAATACAAAAACAGTAGATTTTAATTCTACTGTTTTTTATATTAATTTATATTTATATAATTACATGTTTTTTATTTCTTCTATAAACATTTTATTAAGTATTTGTGGATTAGCTTTTCCTTTTGTCTCCTTCATTGCTTGTCCAACTAAAAATCCTATTGCTTTATCTTTTCCTGCTTTATAATCTGCAACAGATTGTGGATTATTTGTTAAAACTTTTAATACAACTTCCTTTATTGCACTTTCATCTGATATTTGAATCCATCCTTTTTCTTCTATGATTTTACTTGGTGATTTTGGATTTTCAAATAATTCATCTAATACTTTTTTTGCTATACTGCTACTTATTGTACCTTTATCAATAAGTTGTACTAATTCACCTAATTGTTCTCCTGTAAAAGGTATTTTGTCAGCTTCTTCTTCTTTTTCATTTAATATTCTTGCAACATCTGACATTAGCCAGTTACTTACTGCTTTAGGATTATTTGATTTTTCTGTTGCTATTTCAAATATATCTGAATAATATTTTGATGATGTAACGAAATTGGCTGCTTTTTGAGATAGTTCAAAATCATTTATATATCTTTCTTTTTTTACTTCAGGAAGTTCTGGTAATTCTTTTCTTATATTTTCAATATATTCATCAGATAATTTAATTGCTACTAAATCTGGATCTGGGAAATATCTATAGTCTTGTGCATCTTCTTTATCTCTCATTGGAAATGTTTTTCCTGATATGTCGTCCCATCTTAAGGTTTCTTGTATAATCTTATTTCCTTTTTCTAATTCACCAATCTGTCTTTCCGCTTCATAATTTATTGCTCTAACTATTGAACGGAATGAATTCATATTTTTCATTTCTGTTCTTGTTCCTAATTCATTACTTCCTTTTTTCCTTACTGAAACATTTACATCTGCCCTTAATGAGCCTTCTTGCATCTTACAATCTGATACTTGTATATATTCAAATATTGATTTTATTTTTCTTAAATAAATATCAGCTTCTTCTGCACTTCTTAAATCAGGTTCTGAAACCACTTCTATCAAAGGAACTCCTGCTCTATTCAAATCTACAAAGCTTCCTCTTCCATATTCATCATGATTTAATTTTCCTGCATCTTCTTCTATGTGAATTCTTGTAATTCTTATTGTTTTTTTATTTCCATTTTCATCATTTATTTGTACATTTCCCTCATAGCATAGTGGCATATCATATTGTGATATTTGATATGATTTTGGTAAATCTGGATAGAAATAATTTTTTCTATCATTTTTACTATTTCTAGCTATTTTACAATTCGTTGCTAATCCAGCTTTAACTGCATATTCTACTACTTTTTCATTTAATACAGGTAATGTTCCTGGCATTGCCATACATACTGGACAGCAGTGTGTATTTGGTTCTCCACCAAATTCTGTAGGGCATGAACAGAATATTTTAGTTTTGGTTGATAATTCGCAATGAACTTCTAAGCCAATTATAACTTCATAGTCTTCTCTTATCATATATATTCCTCCTTATTTATTAAACTTTGGTTGATATTTTTCTCTGAATTTTGTTTCTTGCTCGAATGTATATGCTGCCCTAAATATTGTTTCTTCATCAAAATGTTTTCCTATTAATTGTATTCCAATTGGCATTCCTTCTGAATTTACTGTTGCTGGTAAACTCATTGCTGGAAGTCCTGCTATATTAATTGGTACTGAACATATATCTGCTAAATACATTTCTAATGGGTTATCAACTTTTTCGCCAATTCCAAATGCTACTGTTGGTGATGTTGGAGTAAGCAATAAATCATATTTTTCAAATAGTTTTTGATATTCATTTTTTATTACTGTTCTTACTCTTTGTGCCTTTTTATAATATGCATCATAGTATCCTGATGATAGCACATATGTTCCTAGAATAATTCTTCTTTTTACTTCTGGTCCAAATCCTTCTGTTCTAGAATTTATATATATTTCTCTTAAATTGTCAAACTTCTCTGTTCTGTATCCATACCTGATTCCATCGAATCTTCCTAAATTTGAACTAGCTTCTGCACAAGCAATTATATAGTATACAGCTAATGCTGTTTTTCCAATGTCTAATGAGCATTCTTCAACTGTAGCACCTAATTTTTCATATGTCTTTTTAGCTTCTAGTATTGCATTTTTGACTTCTTCATTTATTCCTTCTCCAATGAATTCTTTTGGTAAACCTATTTTTAATCCTTTAACGTCTTTTACAAGTGATTTTGTATAATCTACTTTTTCTTTATTTATTGATGTTGAATCTTTCTCATCATGCCCAGCTATCATGTTTAAAAGAATTGCACTGTCTTCAACGTCTTTCGTTATTGGTCCTATTTGGTCAAGTGATGATGCAAATGCTACAAGTCCATATCTTGAAATTAATCCATATGTAGGTTTTAATCCTACTACTCCGCATAATGAAGCAGGCTGTCTGATTGAACCTCCTGTATCACTACCTAAAGCCCATGGTACCATGTTTGCAGAAACTGCTGCTGCACTTCCTCCTGATGATCCTCCTGGTACTTTATTTAAATTCCATGGATTATGTGTTGGATGAAAATATGAATGTTCTGTTGAGCTTCCCATTGCAAATTCATCTAAATTTAATTTTCCTAAAGAAATTATATTTTCATTGTTTAATTTTTCTACAACAGTGGCATTGTATGGTGATACAAAATTTTCTAACATTTTTGAGCTACAAGTCGTTTTTACTCCTTTAGTACATATATTATCTTTTATTCCTATAGGAATTCCTGCCAAATTTCCTATTTGTTCCCCATTAGCTATTTTTTCATCTATTTCTTTAGCTTGTTCTAATGCGTTTTTATCTGTTACAGTAACAAATGCTTGTACATCTTTTTCCTTTTCTTCAATTCTTTTTAAATAACTTTCTGTTATTTGTGTTGAAGTAATTTCTTTTTTATTAAGTTTTTCTATTAATTCATGTGCTGTAAGTTCATAGATTTCCATTACTTCTCTCCTTTCAATTTTTGGTTTTTATAATGTATAATAATTTTCTTAGTCTAATTGATTACTTTTGGTATTCTAAACATGCCTTCATCTTGACTTGGTGCATTTGCTAGCAATTCTTCTTTATTGCTTTCTTGTTTTATTTCATCTTTTCTGAAAACATTATAGTTTTCATTTACACCAATTGTTTCTCCAATATTATTAGTGTCTATTTTGTTTATTGTTTCTGTAAAATCTATAATTTCTTGTAAATTTTTCTTGTAAGATTGAATTTCATTATCAGCTAATTTTAGTCTTGCAAGTTTAGCAATATGTAAAATTTCATTATCTGTAATTTGCATAATTTTTTATTTCCTTTCTAAGGCATAAGTAGTTTAATTTATTTTTTTATGCCTTTTTTAATATTGTTAAATTATATACCTTATAAAATAAAAAATCAATAGTCTAAACTTAGGGAAATGCGATTTTTAGCTTTTTCAGTCACAATTAATTAACTTTTTATGCTAAATTATTTTAGTATTTTTTATTAATGTAAAAAAAGAAAAGTAGGTTTTCTACTTTTCTTAATATTATTTATTAGAAATATATAATTTTTACTGTTTTTCTTTGAGTTTTTGCTATTTGGGTTAATTTTCTATATAATGAATTGCTTGATGTACCTAAATGTATACAACCTCCACTAGTAGGATATCCTGGTGTAAGTGTACTTAAGTGAAGTGCATTTCTGTTTAAAATACCTTTTTCATTTGGATTTTTATACATAGCAAATACTGTTCCACCATAATTGTAGCCTATTCTTCCAATGTGTTTATTAAATCCTCCCCAATAATATCCACCTGATGACCTCATTGAATCATTTATTTTCCATACACCTTTTGAATTCTTTTTTAATAAGTATAACCATTGGTTTTTTGATGAGAAAAATAATAGCCATTCATTTGGTGCTATTGCACCTTTTTTCTTTGTAGCTGTGTATGGATAATTAGCATTATCTGTTGGATAATAATAGTATGTACATTTAGCTGATTCACTATATTTGTCCGGATAAGTTTTTAATAGCCACTCAGCATTGTTTATATATGATTCTACTTCTTCTGATGACCAACCTGCATTTTTAGTTACTTTCTTTTGAGTTGGACTGTAGTTTCTTATATAATAATTTTGCCATCCACCAAGTTCTCTTTTATATAATTTGAATAGTCCACTATCACTTGTTTTTTCTGTCATAGCAGCAATGACTCTTATACTACATTTGGCTGTTTTAGTTTTATTTCCTAATGTTGCCGTAGCAGTAATTTTTGTTGTTCCATAACCTGTTGCTGTGATAAATCCTGTTTTTGAATTGACCTTGGCTACGTTTTCATTTGATGAACTATACCTTACTTTCGCATTTGATGGTGTTACAGTTGCATTTAATTTTGAATATTTATAGCGTCTATTATCTAACATCAATACACTCTTATCTACTGAAATTGTAATGTTTTGGGTTTTTTGTTGACTAGAACCTTGTGTTGGTTTGGGTGATGTGCTTGGTGTTGGATTAGTCGTCGGTTTAGCTGATGGTGTTGGTGTTTTTGACAGTGCTGGCGTATATTTAGGGACTATTGGTGCTTTTACATCAACTTCTTTTCTATTTCCATTAACATCTATTGCGTCTACTTTTATATCTGTTTCTGCAGTTGTTGATAATTTAGATTTTGGTATTTTATATATTTTTTTTGATAGATTTATATTTGATGATGTGTAAAATAAAATATATTTATTTCCTACTTTTTTATATAGTCTTACGTCTTTTAAATTGTTTTTTCCATTTATTTCTACTGTAAAATCTCCCTCATCATTAGTTGGATATGAACTAATTTGAATGTCATTTTCATCCGCATACTTTGATATAGGTATCATCATAATACATGCAATTAGTATAATGGCAAATATAAAAATATATTTTTTTATTTTTTTTTCATTTAAACTCATATTTAATTTTCCTTTGTTAGATTTAATTAATAATATATAACCTTTATCATAGTTTTATCTTCTCTAAATATGGTTTTTAATCTTCTCGTTAACTCTGAATCACGATCAATACATAGGCATCCTGATGTTGTTGGATATCCAAATGTGTTTCCTATATGAACTGCATTTGTACCTACTACCCCTGCATATTTTGGTCTAGATTCAATTGGGAAATATGTCATAAATGCTAATCCACAATCATTATTTGAACGTGTTATATATTTATGAAATGTTCCATTAGAAGTTACTCCCCAATTATATCCACTTGATGATCTTGCTTTAGCATCTATTTTCCATACTCCGTTTTCCTTTTTTAACAAGTATAACCATTGATTTTTAGTTGTAAATAATAGTATGTATTTTCCATGTTTTCCGTTCATACATAATTGTCCATATGGCTTTGTTACTATTTTTTTGCCTGTATCTTTGTTATCAAATGTTGGAAAATATGCATATGTATATTTTTTTGCTTCATAATATTTGCTAGGATACTTTTTTACAAGCCATTCTGCATTATTAATATAAGATTCAACTTCCGCATTTGTCCAACTTGCATTTTTAGTTACTTTTTTCGTTTGTCTGTCATAATATCTTAAATAATAATATAACCATCCTCCTAAATCTTTTCTATACATATCAAATTGTTCACTATCACTTGTTTTTTCTCTCATAGTTGTAATAACTCTTATATTGCATTTTGCTGTTTTGGTTTTATTTCCCACTTTTGCTGTAGCAGTAATCTTAGCTGTTCCATAGCCTTTGGCTGTAATCCATCCTGTATTTTTATTAACACTTACAACTTTTGTATTTGATGAACTATATGTTACTTTGGCGTTTGATGGTGTTACTGTTGCCTTTAACTGTGCATTTTTATAATGATGTTTATCTAGCATTAATGTTTTTTTATCAAGTGATATAGTTATGCTTCCTGTTTGGTTTTGTGGATTATTTTCACCTGGTTGTGGGGTTGTTGGAGTAGTACTTGTTTGTGGTTGCTTACTTGGCGTTGGCTTTTTAGGTGATGGTGCTGGTGTGTATTTAGGTACTTTTGGTGCTTTTACATCAACTTCTTTTTTATTTCCATTAACATCTGTTACTCCTACTTTTATATCTGTTTCTTCAGATGTTGATAATTTAGATTTTGGTATTTTATATATTTTTTTTGATAGATTTATATTTGATGATGTATAAAATAAAATATATTTATCTCCTACTTTTTTATATAGTCTTACATCTTTTAAATTGTTATTTCCATTTATTTCTACTGTAAAATCTCCCTCATCATTAGTTGGATATGATTTTATTTGAATGTCATTTTCATCCGCATATTTTGATATAGGAATTAGTATAATACATGCTATTATTATAATGGTAAATATAAAAATTGATTTTTTTAAAATTTTCTCATTAATTTTCATATGTATTTCCTTTCATATTCTTATATTTTTATTATAATTTTTTTTATTATTTTAGTCAATTTTTTTTATGTTATTTAGTTATTTCCGTAATATATTTTAAAATATAAAAATATAAAAAAAAGAATAGGATTTTTTTCCTATTCCATTTTATATATATTAGTATTGATTTAACCAATTTTCTCATTTTTATCAAAAATGCTATTTGTCCCATCTGATAATAGTTTTACGTCTTTTGTCTTTAAAATTTTATTTTTTATATTTTTTATTGGTTCTAGTATTGCATGTTTAAACCATTCTATTATTGATGTTTTTTTCTGGCTGTCTTCTAAAATTTTTTCTTGTTCTTCTTGTTTTATTTTATATTGATTATAATTTTCAATATTTAAGTCTTCTTTACTATATTCTATTTCTTTTAAATCTGCTTCTGGATTTACTTTTAATATTTTTATTGTCTCTTTGTTTAATAAAATTACATATTCTGATATATCATATATTCTTGTTTCAATATCATCTATTTCTAGTATCTTTCTTGTTTTTGCAACATTTGGAATTTTTCTTATCCTGTAATTTAGATTCTCTGTTATTCCAAATTGTTTTTCGTCATATTTAAATCCATTCTCATAATTTACTCTATTTATTGCAATAAACTGATTATAATAAAAAATTAGGCATATTGTTTTTTCATTATCTTTTGCTTTGTATAAATTTATTTTATCAATTTCAAAATTGTCTGTTGATTTTTCAAATTCATATACAGTGCTTAAATTTATTTTTTCTAATTCTTCATCAACATTTAATGTTTTGCTCATCTTCTCCACTTTTAGTTCTCCTTTTTTCAAAATTGAACTAATTATATTTTTGGGGTACTCATAAGTCAATTACATTGTTTTCACATTTTGATTACATATTCTCTTTCTTTCTAGGCTTTTCAATGGTTTCAGCGTTATAAGTTTATAGAATTGTAATATAAAAAAGAGTGTATTATTAAATACACCTTTGATATTTTAACCATGATATTTCATTTTAAAATACACTCTTTTTATATTATTCTGCTTTTGCCTCACTAATATTTTCTGTTTTTTCTTCATTTACTGCATCATCTGTATTTATTTTTATTTTTTGATATTTCTTTAGACCAGTTCCAGCAGGTATTAATTGTCCTATAATAACATTTTCTTTTAGTCCTAGTAATTCATCTGTTTTACCTTTAATTGCTGCATCTGTTAAAACTTTTGTTGTCTCTTGGAATGATGCTGCAGATAAGAAACTATCTGTTGCAAGTGAAGCTTTTGTAATTCCTAATAAAACTCTCTTTCCTTTTGCTGGTTTCTTTCCTTCTGCTATTGCTTTATTATTTTCATCTTCAAATTCATACATATCCACTAGAGATGCTGTGAATAATCCTGTTTCTCCTGCATCTTCTACTCTAACTTTATTAAGCATTTGTTTTGTTATAACTTCAATGTGCTTATCGTTTATATCAACACCTTGATTTCTGTATACTTTTTGAACTTCTGAAATTATATATTTATAAACTCCGTCTGGGCCATTTATTGCTAATATATCATTTGGATTTATACTTCCTTCTGTTATTGGATCTCCAGCTTCTAATTCGTCTCCATCTTTTACTTTTAGCTTTGAACCAAATGGTATAACATATGTTTTTGCATCATCTTTTCCTACAACTGTAACTTCTTTTCTCTTCTTTTCGTCATTTATTGTAACTTTACCAGCAATTTCAGTTATTATAGCCAAACCTTTTGGATTTCTTGCTTCAAATAACTCTTCAACTCTAGGAAGACCTTGTGTAATATCTCCTCCAGCTACACCACCAGTATGGAAAGTTCTCATTGTAAGCTGTGTTCCAGGCTCACCAATTGATTGTGCAGCTATAATTCCTACAGAATCTCCTATGGCTGCTCTTTGTCTTGTTGCTAATCCCATACCATAGCATTTAGAGCATACCCCATATTTACTTCTACATCCAAGTATTGATCTAACTTTTACTTTTTGTACTCCTGTATCTACTATTTTCTTAGCAATATCATCTGTTATCATTGTTTCAGTATCGCATATAAGTTTTTTAGTTTTTGGATCATATAAGTCTTCTAATAAGTATCTACCAATTAATCTTTCATCAAGTTTTTCTAATACTTGATTTCCATCTTTAATTTCTTCTACTTCTATTCCATCATGTGTTCCACAGTCATCTTCTCTAATTATCAAATCTTGTGAAACATCAACTAATCTTCTTGTTAAATATCCAGAGTCTGCAGTTCTAAGAGCTGTATCTGCTAAACCTTTTCTAGCACCATGTGATGAAATGAAATATTCAAGTGCATCTAGTCCTTCACGGAAGCAAGATTTAATTGGGATTTCAACAGCTTTACCAGATGTATCAGCCATAAGTCCACGCATACCTGCAATTTGTCTTAGCTGATTCATATTACCTCTGGCTCCAGATTGTGCCATCATGTATATTGGGTTCAAATCATCAAAATTATCTTTCATAGCTTCTGTAACGTCTTTTGTTGCTTTTTCCCATACTTTAATAACTTCTTGATATCTTTCATCGTTTGTTATTAAACCACGTTTAAATTGTTTTCTGATGTTTTCAACTTCTTTTTCTGAATTTGCTAATATTTCTTTTTTAGCTTCTGGAACTGCAACATCAGCAACTGACACTGTTATAGCACCTTTAGTTGAATATTTATAACCAATTGCTTTGATGTAATCTAACACTTCTGCAGATTTTGATAATCCATGTACATTTATACATTTTGCTATGATTGTTCCTAAGTTTTTCTTTATAACTGGGAAATCAATTTCCAAGTTAAATTGTTCATCTGGATTTGTTCTATCTACAAATCCTAAATCTTGTGGTATTCCTTCATTGTATATTATTCTTCCAACTGTTGTTTCTATTGTTTTAGTTTTCATTTCTCCGTCAATTTCTTTAGTCATTCTTACTTTAACTTTACAATGTAATCCAACATCATTATTTTGATATGCCATTAATGCTTCTTCTGGACAAGAGAAATACATTCCTTCACCTTTTTCTCCGTCTATTTGTACAGTTAAGTAGTATGCTCCAAGAATCATATCTTGTGTTGGTACTGTAACTGGTTTACCATCTTGTGGTTTTAATAAGTTATTTACTGAAAGCATTAAGTATCTTGCTTCTGCTTGTGCTTCTGGTGTTAAAGGCACGTGAACAGCCATCTGGTCACCATCGAAGTCAGCATTGAATGCTGTACAAACTAATGGGTGTAATTTGATAGCTCTACCTTCAACTAATATTGGTTCAAATGCTTGTATACCAAGTCTGTGTAGTGTTGGAGCACGGTTTAATAATACTGGATGGTCTTTTATAACATCTTCTAGTATATCCCAAACTTCTGGTCTTAATTTTTCAACCATTCTCTTAGCATTTTTTATGTTATGTGCTATTCCTCTTCCAACTAATTCTTTCATAACAAAAGGTTTAAATAGTTCTATTGCCATTTCTTTTGGAAGTCCACATTGATAGATTTTTAATTCTGGCCCTACAACTATAACTGAACGTCCAGAATAGTCAACTCTTTTTCCTAATAGGTTTTGACGGAATCTACCTTGTTTTCCTTTTAGCATATCTGAAATAGATTTTAATGGTCTATTTCCTGCTCCAGTAACTGGTCTTCCTCTTCTTCCATTATCTATTAATGCGTCTACAGATTCTTGTAGCATTCTTTTTTCGTTTCTTACTATGATTTCTGGTGCACCTAATTCTAATAATCTTTTTAATCTGTTATTTCTATTTATAACTCTTCTATATAAATCGTTTAAATCTGATGTTGCAAATCTACCACCATCTAATTGAACCATTGGTCTTAATTCTGGTGGAAGTACAGGAATAACATTCATAACCATCCATTCTGGTTTATTTCCTGATAGTCTAAAGCTTTCTACAGTATCTAGTCTTTTTGCTATTTTAGCTTTCTTTTGCTCTGCTGCTTTTTCTAATTCTTTCTTTAATTTTGCTGATAATTTTTCTATATCAATTTCTTCTAATAATTTTCTTATTGCTTCAGCACCCATTTCAGCTTTGAATGAGCCTTTTCCATATTTTTCAACAGCTTCATGATATTCTTTTTCATTTATTACTTGGCATTTCAATAATCCAGATGTTCCCTTATCTGTTACTATATATGATGCAAAGTAAATAACTTTTTCCAAATCTCTTGGTGAAATATCTAATAATAATGCTATTCTACTTGGTATTCCTTTGAAATACCATATATGTGCAACTGGTGCAGCTAATTCAATATGTCCCATTCTTTCACGTCTAACTTTTGCTTTTGTTACTTCAACACCACATCTGTCGCATACAATTCCTTTATATCTAATTCTTTTATACTTTCCACAGTGACATTCCCAGTCTTTTGTTGGTCCAAATATTTTTTCACAAAATAAACCATCTTTCTCTGGTTTCAATGTTCTGTAGTTAATAGTTTCTGGCTTTTTTACTTCTCCATGTGACCATTCTCTTATTTTTTCATCTGATGCTAAGCCAATTTTAATTTTATTAAAAGTTTCCAATTCTTCCATTATTTATTGGTAGCCCCCTTAAAATATTTTTTGTGTTATCTATTATTTAATAAATTGTACACTGCTGAACATTTCATAAAGTGAATTTTTTAAACTCTAGATAATTCTATTCAATTTATTTTTTGGTCTCCTTTAGTGTCGACTATTTATTTTTAGTTTTGGAATGGACTGCTAATCCATTCCTCTAACTATTTATTCATCAGTATCGACATTTCCTAATATAGAACTTGGATCTAAATCATCGTCTTCTAATAAAGAATCAAATAATTCGTCTGTTTCTAAATCATTTATATCAACGTCTTCATTTTCATCTTCTAGGTCATCTTCTGATATTTCTGTCAAGTTTTGTTCTTCAAGTAGTTCTTGTTCCATCATTTGTCTTCCTTGTTCTTCTGTAAGTTCTATTCCTTCATCAACATGTTCTTTTAATTCTAGTTCTTCATCTGTGTCAGAATATAATCTTACATCTAGTCCAAGAGATTGAAGTTCTTTTACTAATACTTTGAAGCTTTCTGGTATTCCTGGTGCTGGAATATTTTCACCTTTTACTATAGCTTCATATGTTTTTACTCTTCCTACAACGTCATCTGATTTAACAGTTAATATTTCTTGTAATGTATGTGCTGCACCATATGCCTCTAATGCCCAAACTTCCATTTCACCAAATCTCTGTCCACCGAATTGTGCTTTACCACCAAGTGGTTGTTGTGTTACTAATGAGTATGGTCCAGTTGAACGAGCATGTATTTTATCATCAACTAAGTGGTGAAGTTTTAACATGTACATAACACCAACTGTAATTGGTTTATCAAATGGTTCTCCTGTTCTACCATCATATAGAACTGTCTTTCCATTTGTTTCTAGTCCTGCCATCTTTAAGCATTCTTCTATATCTTCTTCTGATGCGCCATCAAATACTGGTGTTGCAACTTTCCAGTTTAATAATCTTGCTGCTGCTCCTAAGTGTACTTCAAGCACCTGTCCTAAGTTCATACGAGAAGGTACACCTAATGGGTTTAATACTACATCTACAGGTGTTCCATCTGGCATAAATGGCATATCTTCTTCTGGTAATATTCTTGAAATAACACCTTTGTTTCCATGACGTCCAGCCATTTTATCACCAACAGATATTTTTCTCTTTTGAGCTATATAAACTCTGATTACTTTATTTACACCAGGTCCTAATTCATCTGAATTTTCTCTAGTAAATACTTTTACGTCTACGATTGTTCCTGCTTCTCCATGTGGTACACGAAGTGATGTATCTCTAACTTCTCTAGCTTTTTCACCAAAGATTGCTCTTAATAATCTTTCTTCTGCAGTTAGTTCTGTTTCTCCTTTTGGAGTAACTTTACCAACTAATATATCTCCAGGTCCAACTTCTGCTCCGATTCTTATAACACCGTCTTCATCTAAATCTTTTAAGCTATCTTCACCAACATTTGGTATGTCTCTTGTAATTTCTTCTGGTCCAAGTTTTGTATCACGACATTCACAGTCATAGTCTTCAATGTGTATAGATGTTAATACATCTTCTTTTACTAATCTTTCATTTAATAAAATAGCATCCTCATAGTTGTAACCTTCCCAAGTTGTAAAGGCAATAAGTAAGTTTTTACCAAGAGCCATTTCTCCTTTATCTGTTGCTGGTCCATCTGCAATGACATCTCCTCTTTTTACTTTTTCTCCTGTCTTTACAATTGGTCTTTGGTTTATACATGTTGCGCCATTTGTTCTTTTAAATTTACGTAAACGATATGTCTTTTCTTCTCCTGCTTTATTTTTAACTTTTATTTCGTCACCAGTTACCCTTGTAACTTCTCCGTCTTCATCAGCAAGTACTAATACTCCTGAATCTTTTGCTGCTCTATATTCTATTCCTGTTCCAACTATTGGAGAATCTGTAATCATAAGTGGAACTGCCTGACGTTGCATGTTTGCACCCATTAATGCACGGTTAGCGTCATCATGCTCTAAGAATGGGATCATTGCTGCACCAACTGAAACTAATTGTTTTGGTGATACATCAACATAGTCAACTTTTTCTTTTTCAACTTCAGTAATTTCATCTAAGTATCTAACTCTAATTCTATCATGTATAAATCTATTTTCTTCATCAACTGGTTCAGAAGCTTGAGCTATTATGTATTCATCCTCTGTATCTGCGGTCATGTATTCTACTTCATCTGTTACTTTTCCAGTTGCTTTATCAACTTTTCTGTATGGTGTTTCAACAAAACCATATTCATTTATGATTGCAAATGTTGTAAGTGCTGATATAAGTCCTATGTTTGGACCTTCTGGTGATTCTATTGGACATAATCTACCATAGTGTGTATAGTGAACATCACGTACTTCGAATCCTGCTCTATCTCTTGATAATCCTCCAGGTCCTAATGCAGAAATTCTTCTTTTATGAGTTAATTCTGATAATGGGTTTGATTGATCCATGAATTGTGATAATTGAGAACTTCCAAAGAATTCTCTAATTGATGATGTGATTGGTTTTGTATTTATTAATGTTTGTGGTGTAACTACGTCTAAGTCTTGAATTGTCATTCTTTCACGTACAACTCTTTCAAGTCTTGTTAATCCAATTCTAAATTGATTTTGTAGTAATTCACCTACACATCTAATACGTCTATTTCCTAAATGGTCTATATCATCTATTTTTCCTAAACCATGATCTAAGTTTAATAAATAACTTATTGAACCTAGTATATCTTCAGTTGTAATGTGTTTAGGAACTAATTCTTCCATTCTTTCATTTAAAACTTTTGCTAAGTTTTTCTCATCTGTATTGTCCAATATATTTTTTAATACTTCATAATTTACTAATTCTTTTACTTTTACATCTTTTAGTACTTTTGGTGTAACAAATGCTTTAATGTCAACAGTTCCATTTCCTATTATTCTAACTTTTTTGTCTTCTACTTTAACATCTACTGCATTTATTCCTGAATTTTGAATTTCTGTTGCTACTTCTTTCGTTATTACTTGGTCTTTTTCAACTAAAACTTCTCCTGTTTCGGGATGAATAACATCTGAATATGCTACTTTGTTTGTGATTCTATATGCTAAATTTAATTTTTTATTGTATTTGTATCTACCTACTCTAGCTAAGTCATATCTTCTGTTATCAAAAAATAATCCGTTGAATAAGTTTCTAGCAGCATCTACTGTTGGTAATTCTCCTGGTCTTAATTTTTTGTATATTTCTATTAATGCATCTTCTTGTGTTTTTATTGGATCTTTTGCTATTGTTGATACTAATTTTTCTTCTTCTCCAAAGAAGTCTATTATCTGGTCATCTGTTAAAAGTCCAATTGCTCTTAATAGTGATGTTACTGGTAATTTTCTAGTTCTATCAATTCTTACCCAAAAAACATCATTACTATCTGTTTCATATTCTAGCCATGCTCCTCTTATTGGCATTACTGTTGATGTATATATTTTTTTACCTGTTTTATCAAAAGCTGAATCATAATAACATCCTGGTGAACGAACTAACTGACTTACAACAACTCTTTCTGCACCATTTATAACGAATGTTGCACTATCTGTCATAAGTGGAAAATCACCCAAATAAATTTCTTGCTCTTTTATTTCTCCTGTCTCTCTGTTTATAAGTCTTACTTTTACATGTAGTCTTGTTGAATATGTTGCATCTCTTTCTTTTGCCTCTTCAACTGTGTATTTTGTTTTGTCTTCCATGTAGTAATCAAAAAATTCTAATACTAGGTTACCTGAATAGTCAACAATTGGAGATATATCTTTTAGTACTTCTCCTAGACCTTCTTTTACAAACCAGTCATAAGAATCTTTTTGTA
>CANPZM010000022.1 GCA_947589065.1 uncultured Clostridia bacterium | reverse complement strand
ATTATATCTAATTTATAATTTTGTTTCAATACTTTTTTATTACTTTCTGGAATAATACAAATTTTAAATCCCATTTTTTCGACTTCCTTCAGACGTTTATCAATCATATTAACTGCTCTAATTTCCCCTGTAAGTCCAACTTCACCTATAACAGCAACATCATTTGGTATACTTATATTTTTGTAACTAGATGCAGCAGATAAAATAATTCCTAAATCAATAGCTGGTTCATTTATTTTTATTCCACCTACAATATTCATATAAACATCTTGATTGCCTAAATTAGTTCCAGCAATTTTTTCCAAAACAGCAATAAGTAAAGTTACTCTATTATAATCAATTCCGTTTGCAGTCCTCCTAGGCAATCCAAAAACTGTTGTAGATGTCAAAGCCTGCAGTTCAACAAGAATTGGTCGTGTTCCTTCTAAACTAGCAACAATTACTGACCCTGCTGGATTTCCATCTCTCTCCGAAATAAGTACACTTGAAGGATTTACTATCTCCACCATTCCCTCTTCTCTCATTTCAAACATACCAATTTCATTTGTAGAACCAAATCTATTTTTTACGCCACGCAAAACTCTATATGAAAAATATCTTTCTCCCTCAATATACAAAACTGTATCCACCATATGTTCAAGTACCCTAGGTCCAGCTATAGTACCATCTTTAGTAACATGTCCAATAATTACAGTAGTAATAGATTTCATCTTGCACATTTTCATAATCCTAGCAGTAATTTCTCTAACTTGGCTCACACTACCTGGAGCAGAAGTTATTTCATCTGAATACATAGTCTGTATAGAATCAATAACAACAAATTTTGGTTGAACATTTTCAATTGATATCTCAATATTATTAATATCAGTTTCTCCTAAAAACATAATATTATTATTTTTTATATTCAACCTATCAGCCCTGATTTTTATTTGTTCTGCAGACTCTTCTCCAGAAATATATAAAACTTTTCCATCAGCTTGTATCTTATCACAAATTTGTAAGATTAACGTAGATTTTCCAATACCTGGCTCACCACCTAATAATGTAAGCGAACCATTAACAAATCCTCCACCTAATACTCTATCTAGTTCTTCAAATCCTGATTTCATTCTTGAAATCTTAATCTGTTCAATATTTTGTAATGGCATAACTTCAGCAGATTTTTTTTCATAATTAGATTTTGTACCATTTGACTTTACTATTTTTTCTTCAACAAAAGTATTCCATTCATTACAAGCAGGACATTTTCCTAACCATTTAGTAGATTCATATCCACATGAATTACAAACGAATACCGTACTCGTTTTTGCCATTCTTATACATCCTTTCTTATATTTTAAATAATGCCTAATTTTGATAACTTTGTAGTCGTTAAAATAAACATAGCATGTGACCAAGTAAGTCCAATTATCCATGAAGGTTTCATTGTTTCATTATTTACTTGTTCTCCTAAAAATCCATGACCAGAGCAACTTCTAATAACAAATTCATAGCATTCTTTAGCTTTACTATTCTCTCCCGCTTCTAAATAATAATTTACCATCCATAAATTAGAAATTACCCATGGATTATATCCCCCATTATATGTATCACCTTCATAACGAATATATCCCCCTGTATAAGTTCTAAGCGTCATATTCATTCTTTCAATAGTTGTTAAAAATTTCTTTTCCTTTGGAGAAAATAACTTAAAAGGAATAACTGCACCCAAAAGACTAATATCCAATCTTCTATCATCCAAATTTCTAACGAAACATTTTTTATTCTCATCATAAAAAGTTTTTAGTATATATTCTCTTAATTCTCTAACTCTTTTTTCTAAAACTTTTCTTCTCTTTTCCATTGATTCTATTTTTAGTCTATTATCTTTATATTCTGGCTTAACTTCTTCTAATATTTTAAGCATTTTATTATAAGCTCCAAATATAGAAGCTAAAGAATAGAAAGAAATTCCTTCATGTTCTTCCCATAAATCATAACTCTTAGGTAATTCAAATTTTTCCTCTAATACGTCAGAAACATATTTTTCTAGAAAATCCATCGCCTTTTCACACATTTTTAAAGTATCTTTCAAAAACTTAACATTTTTAGTATATTGATAATGCTCAAATACACCAAAAATAACACTTGCAGTCTCATCTATTTGGTATCCCCAGCAAGGAGCTAATCTACCATCAGTATAATATCTCTGCTCCCAACCGCCATTTTTACTTTGAGTAATTTTACAAAAATTTTTATAAAATTTCTCTGATTCTTTTTCCATTCCAATTTCATCTAATGCCTCAGTTACAAATACTGCATCCCTTGGCCAACAATATGAATATCTACCACATTTTGTCTTATATTCATCACTCTCTACACCTGCTGAAATTCCTCCCGTTTCTTCATTAATCAAAAGTGGCATTAATAAAATTGTTCTATCATAAATCTTTTTAACCAAATGATTCTTTTTTTCATCTTTTAGAGCTAATTTTGAATGTGATTTTAAATATTTTTCCCAATATTTTTTGGTATCATCTAAATCTTTTTTATAATCAATTTTTCTAAACCTTTCAATTTCCGTATCTAACTCATTTAAAAGATTTATAGCTGAATTATCATTTATGTTTATATATATTTCAAAGTTCCTCTCTTCGCCTGGTTTTAAAGTTCCTAAATAATATTCAATTGCTGAATCTGGTGACATTCCAATATAATCTTTTCCACCAACAGAACCATTCATTATACTATTTTCCGCATTATTAACCTGATAAGAAGTCACTTTCTCTTTTGAAAAAATACATGCAGTATAATCATGAGTATATTGAAATAAAACATCATTTTTAAAGAAACCGCAAGCATCATTATTTATATTAGTAAATAATTTAGAATATATAAGATAATTCAAATTTAAATCAATATTATTATTATTAATAAACTTATATTTACGTACTATGACATTTTCTTTTATAGAAACGTAATCTGTTTGAATTGTTTTAAGATTAAAATACGTATTCAAAATTTCTGTAACTAATATATTAGTATTTTCAATATAATATTGATTAAATATATTATTAATGTCATTGTGTAAATAAATCATCGCAGAATCATTAATTTTCAATCCTGCATGAAATATTTCGAAAAATTGTTTATAATCCGGTGCTTGATTAAACACCCTTAGTAGTTCTCCTGTTTTTGACAAACTAGCAGTAATTTTTTTGTTTCCTATAATTGCATCATTATAATATTTCGTTATCATATAAAAACCTTCCTTTGTATATTATTCTATTAACCCCTTTATCTGTTCTTCGAGTTTTTTTACTTTATTATTTAAGCTATTTATTTCATCTTCTGAATTTTCATCAAGTGATTTGTCTTCCTTTACAGCTTCAGTCATTACATTTATTTGATCTTTTATCTTATACAACTTTTCTAATATCTGTAATCTCAAAGAACGATCTTCTATTTTCTTAGTAAATTCATAGCTTTCTTTTAATTCTGGTATTTCTGAAACCTCGTATTTTTCTCCTAAACCTGGTATTGTAACAGGTATTTTAGTATTTTCTTCAATTAAGCCTTTTAACACTTCTTGTGACTCTTCTTCACCATGAACTAAAAAAATGTGTTTAGGTTTATTTATAAATGAATATACAAAATTTAATAACCACTCTTGATCTGCATGACCAGAATAACCTTCAATATATTCTATACGAGCATTTATAGTAATTTCTTCACCAAATATCTTAACTTTCTCTGCACCATCAACAATTGTTCTTCCTAATGTACCAGGTGCTTGATATCCAACAAACAATATTGTACTTGCAGGATTCCATAAATTATGTTTTAAATGATGTTTTATTCTTCCTATATCACACATTCCGCTAGCAGAAATAATAATTGATGGATAATATGTTTCATTTAATGCCTTAGACTCATCAGCAGTTCTTGTAAACTGCAATCCTGGAAACTCAAGAGGATGATCTCCATGTTTTAATTTTTCTTGAATTTCTTCTTCAAATAAGTCTGTGTTCATTTTAAAAATTTCAGTTGCAGAAATTGCCAATGGGCTATCTACAAATACTGGTGTTTTCATCAATTGTTGATATTTTCTCTGAAATTCTTCATCATCTTTTCTTGTTTCCTTTATTTTATCTATTTCATATAATATTTCTTGTGTTCTTCCAACAGCAAATGATGGAATAACAACTCTTCCTCCATTGTCTAAAGTTTCTGAAATAATATCCAAAAATATCTTAGCTTTTTCATCATTCCTCATGTGAAGTCTGCTTCCATAAGTAGACTCCATAACAAGATAATCCGCACTCTCTATCATCGTAGGAGAATCCAATAATGGAATATCATTATTTCCTAAGTCTCCCGTAAAAACAATTTTCTCAGTTTTTCCATTTTCAGTAACCCATATTTCAATAATACTTGACCCTAACATATGACCTGCATCATTGAATCTAACCTGAATATTTTCTGCCACATCAACAATTTCATCATATTTAACTGGTTTAAATATTTCTAAACATTTTTCTGCCTCTTCTGCTGTATACAAAGGTGGCAATGGTTCCTGACCAGCTCTAATTCTTTTTCTATTTTTCCATTCAATTTCTGTTTCTTGTATATGTCCACTATCAGGTAACATTATAGAACATAAATCAACAGTTGCTTTATGAGCATATATAGGTGCTCTAAAACCTTCATTATACAACTTAGGTATTCTTCCTGAATGGTCAATATGAGCATGAGTTAAAAGCATAAAATCTATTTCTTGTGGATTAAATAAAAAATCTGCCGAATTTTCTAATTCCTGTGTTGCATGTCCTTGATACATTCCACAATCAACCAAAAATTTCTTTCCTGCTGCCTCTACTAAAAAATTAGAACCTGTCACCGTTTTTGCCGCTCCTAAAAAAGTAATATTCATATATAAACTTTCTCCTTTTCTTTTGTATAAAAATCTCCTTTTATTATAACTATAAAAACTTTTTTATACAACAAAAATTTATTAAAAAAAAGATAAAAGTAAATACTTATTGTATCTACTTTTATCTTTCACTATTACTATTATTTTCAAACTAGAACACATACATTGGAATTGGCCTTTTTTGTTTTATTTTTAATTCTTTAGAAGTAATTATATAATTAATCTCTTCTTTTGAATCTATAACCTCATTGTCATATACAGTCACTATTAATTTTCCATCTTTAATTTCAAGCGATATATCAACATCCTCATAATTTGCAATCATAGTATTTAATGCTTTTTCTATTATCATATAATTACATTTTAAATCCTTACAAAATAAGTTAAATACCTTTCTATTGCAAGCCAAATTAACAGTATTTTGTGAAAGTTCTTCCAAATTTGAAAATAATGAATGTATATCCTCAATTTTCTCTTTTTTGGTTACTCTTAGTTTTCTATAATACCTAATCTTATATATTAATTCAATAATTTCCTCTTTATGTCTAATTTTCTCTAATAATTTTGAAAAACATTTTATAACTTCTTGATTAAATTCAATTGCATATTGTCTAATAGTTTTCTTTTCTTTTAAGACATGCATTATCTGCATTTTTTCTTTTAATTTTTCTTTAGCTTTTTCATAACTAGACGGTTTTTCTAATTCATTTAATTCAGCAATTTCATCTTCATATTCTTTTTTATAATTATTAAAAATTTTAATCAATTCGTCTACATTTATTAGTTTCATATCTTCAGATAGTTTTTTGTTTCTCAAATTAAATTCTCTCGTCAATTTTTTCTCATCACACAAAATTGAATCGATTTTATCTATTTCTTTTTTTATCATTTGTTTTTTCTTTGATATATCATAAATATAATTATTTTTATCATTTAAAGTTTCTAATTCTACTTCTGCTTCAATGAACTCTTCTTCTAATTTTTTATTAACATTTTTTAAAGACAAACTAAAAATTAATTTTGCAAGAGCAATGTAAAATTTATTAGAACATTCTAAACCATATTTTTCTTCCATATTCTTTCTTAATAGTGCAATATAATCTACATTATTCGTTAAATCATTTTGCCATTCCTCTAAAAAATCTTCATCTAGCAATAGCCTAATCACCTGATAAATCATATTAGAAACATAATTTATATTAGCATCATCAGCCAAATTCCATGACCAGCCATTAAAATTTCTAATAACCTCAGTAGTATCTAGTATTGAACCTTCCTTAAGAATTTTTTGGAATTGCTTTTCTATATAGTCATAATCCTTAGTAATATAAAAATATTTTGGTTTAATATCTGCAATTCCATATAAAATTGCTTGTTCTGTTGGAAGTGCCCTGATTGATTTTTCTTTTATATTAGACGTTGCTAAAACATTATTTTTTTTAAATTTTTTTGCTTCTTCACTTTTAGGGTCAATTAAAACTAAATCATCACAATATGTGGAAATTATATTAATTATATCATCAAAAAAATCATTTTGCTCTTTAAAAACAGCCTTTATCATAGAATAATCTTTATATGAACTTTCAATTTTGTATACCATACTTAAAAGAAGGTTCTTAGCATTTTCTGAAAAATTTTTCTCTTCTAGCATTTTATCTAATATATAATTATAATCTTTAAACCTAGAAAATAATTTTCCATTCATCCTATCAACCTCCTATCAACATTTATTCTTGACTTTCTTGCTCAGCCGGTTCCATTTTTAATTCTTGCCATCTTTCTTTTGACATTAAAACTTCACGTGGCTTACTTCCTTGATGACCAGATATAATTCCCCTAGCTTCCATTTGGTCAATAATTCTTCCAGCCCTAGCATATCCTACTTTAAACCTTCTTTGAATTAAGGAAGCAGATGCTGAACCAATTTCTATAACAGCTTCAATAGCTTCATTTAAAAATGGATCTGCATCATCATCTTTAGAATTTTCTTCAAGTTCTTTATCAGTAGAATTTGCTTTTTCTATTGATTCAAGAATATCATCATTATATACAGCTTCACCATCTTTCTTTAAGAAGTCAACTATTTTTTCTACATCTCCATCAGATATGAAAGCACCTTGCACTCTAGTAGCCTTAGAAGCTCCTGATGGATAAAATAACATATCTCCTTTTCCTAATAGTTTTTCTGCTCCCATTGTATCAAGTATAGTTCTTGAATCAACTTGAGAAGAAACAGCAAAAGCAATTCTTGATGGAATATTTGCTTTTATTATACCTGTAATAACATCAACAGATGGTCTTTGCGTTGCAATTACTAAATGCATACCAGCAGCTCTAGCCATCTGAGCTAATCTACAAATTGCATCTTCAACATCTTTTGGAGATACCATCATTAAATCTGCCAACTCATCTATTATTATAACAATTTGTGGTAATTTTCCATCTGTACCTTCTTTATCAAGAGCAGCATTATAACCTTTTATGTCTCTAACATTTTTTTGAGCAAACAAATTATATCTATTTACCATCTCTTGTACTGCCCATGCTAAAGCACCAGCAGCCTTTTTAGGGTCATTAACTACTGGTATTAATAAATGTGGTATTCCATTATAAACAGATAACTCAACCACTTTTGGGTCAACCATTATTAGCTTTACTTCACTTGGTTTTGCTTTATACAAAATACTAGTAATTAATGTATTAATACAAACTGATTTTCCAGAACCAGTTGAACCAGCAATCAATACATGTGGCATCTTTGCAATATCAGTTACTACAACATCTCCAGAAACACCTTTTCCTAATGCAAATGCTAATTTAGATTTTGAATTTTCAAATTCAGGAGAATCAATAATATCTCTCAAAGGAACAACTTCTTTTTCGCTATTAGGTATTTCGATACCAACAGCTTGTTTTCCAGGTATTGGAGCTTCAATTCTTATACTCTCAGCAGCTAAATTAAGTGCAATATCATCAGCTAGTTTTGCGATTTTACTAACTCTTACACCTTCAGCTGGTTTTAACTCATATCTAGTAATCGCAGGGCCAACTGAAACATTTTCTACCTTAGCAGAAACGCCGAAGCTATATAAAGTTTTTTGTAATTTAGTAGCAGTATCTGCTAATGCCTTCTTACTGCCTTTTGAAACTTTTCCTTCGCCTTGTGATAATAATTCAATCGGAGGAATTTCGTAATTTTCATCGTCCACAGTATGAGTAAAATGTTCTAATTGAAGTACAGATTTCGTCTTCTCCTCTTTCTCTTCTTGTACCTCTTTGAATATATTCTCTAGCTCATCAGGATTTGTATTATCAGCATTTTTCACTTCTATTTCATCATCTTCAGTAGATTCTTTCTTTCCAAACAAACTAAATTTAGGTTTTTTATCAAACTCTTTTTCTTCTTTTTCCTCTTTTCCATCATTAAAATGGTTAATTACAAGTTCATCTTGAATTAATTCTGCTGGAGCAGTATCTTTTTCCTTTAATTTAGCCTTTTGCTTTTTGTTTTCAACTGCAAGATGTCTATTTTTTCTTCTTTCTTCTATTCGTTCATTAAAAGCATTCTTTTCTTCTTCTCTTCTCTCCATTCTTTCTTGCTTTCTTTCTTCTCTACTGTCAAGAAAGTTTAATACTAATTCCGTTGGTGTTATTCCAATAATATAGATAAAAGTTATTATTGCAATAGCAATAGTAATAATAGCAGCACCAACTGAACCAATCAGTTGTGAAAGTGGTGTAGCAATAATAGCACCAATAGCACCTCCACCTTGATTTGTTGTTCCTAACATATAAGCTGCATTAACTATTTCTTCAAAACTTGCATTGGCAACAACAGATAATTTTGAAAATTGAAAAATATGAATAATTGCTGAAACACATATTGTAAAAACAAGAAATTGTGTTACCTTTGTTGTTACTACAGACGTATTTTCTTTCATCAAAGATATTGCTGTAATAAAAATTCCTATAGGAATCACATACTTTATTATTCCAAACAATCCTCCAAATAAAGGTCCAACATATGCACCAACTTGTCCTGCATTAGTATATATCAAAACACCCATTAAAAGGCTTATTAATATCATTGATATTATAATCATTTCTGGACTGAAACTACTTAAACTACTGGTTGATTTCTTTTTCTTTTTTCTACCCAAATTTCATTCTCCTCCATTTCAATAATTTTTGTCATAACAATTATATCAAAATAGTCACAAAACAACAATTAACTTTCAAAAAATTAGATGATTAAATAACATATTTGGAAATTCACTTCTATGAAAATATACTATTTAACCATCTATAAAATATTTACACTCATATTCAATCCTATGAAAAATATTTGATTTAAGAATAATTGCAAGTTTATTTTAATTCATTTCTATTATTACGTAATGTGCTAACTGCATCATTAATACTAACTTGAGCAGCCTCAATGCTATTTTTCAAAGACATCATTGTTTGCTCAATATCACCTAAAATATTATCTGCATATTCTTTTGTTCCTTCAGACATTTCTCTTGCCATTTCATTAGCTGATTCTATTATTTTCTGTTTCTCATCATAAGCTTTTTTAGTTATCTCATGCTCATCTATCATTGCAATTATACGATTTTCAGCTTCCTTAACAATATCTTCTCCTTCTTTTTGTGCCTCTTGAATAATTCTAGTACGTTCTTCTTTAACCCATTTTGCCTGTTTTAACTCATCTGGCAATTTTAATCTTATTTCTCTAATAATGTCTAAAATTTCTTCTTTATCAACAATGCACTTATTTGAAAATGGTAACGTCTTACTATTCTCAAGCAAATCTTCAATTGTTTCTAAAAGAGTGAATATTTCCATTTACCTATACCCCTTTCACTTCAAAGTCAAACAATGACTTAAGTGTATTTCTATGCATGTATTTTAATTTATATTACTCAAAAATAGTAAACTAACACGTCCATATTTTCTTTCATCAAATATATTTATACAATTTAATTTTTTTATATCTTCTTTTATTCTTATTGGCTCATCTGTTTCAGCAACTATAATAGCATTTTGATTTAATAACTTTAAATCAATTAATTTTTCTAATGATTTCACTATTAAATCTGTTTTATAAGGTGGATCAATAAAAACTATATCAATATTAACTTTATTAGCCAATTTTTCTAATCCTTTAGAAAAGTCGCCCTCTAATATATAAGATTTATCAGCAAATTTAGTCTTTTCAACATTTTTCTTTATGATATTAATAGCATCTTTATTCTTCTCGCAAAAAAAAGCTTTTTGTGCACCTCTGCTTAAGGCTTCTAATCCAAGTGCTCCAGATCCTGCAAATAAGTCTAATATAATCTTATCCTGCAAATTAAAATTAATTATACTAAAAAGTGGTTCTTTTACTCTGTCTAATGTAGGTCGAGTATCTAATCCTTCAAGTGTATACAATTTGGTTCCTCTTGCTATTCCACTAATAATCCTCATAATCTACAATCCTCATAATTATATATGTATATTTTATTTTAAATATATAATAAGTCAATATGATTTACAAAAATGTAAACAATAATTAATGTTGTAATATTCGCTTAATTCTTTTGTAATATCCCTATAAATCGCTTATTTGGACTAATCAACTTAAATTAAATCCATATAATTTAATTCTTATTTAATTGATTTTTCAAAAAAATTAATGCAAGAATTTTCACTTTTATAAAAACTTTATCAGTATAGAACAAAAAGCGGACATTATTAATATTTTCGCTATTTATCGCATTTTAAAGTCCGCATCTTTGTTCATCCGTGAAAAATTGTATAAGAATTTTTCTGTGGAATGTAAGTTTTTTGTATAAAAGGAAAGTAAAAATTTCCTTTTATACAAAAAAGAGGTTGACTAATAATTATCAACCTCTACTTTATCTTTTGTTAATCTTCTTTCATATCCTTTAGTAACTCAAGTTGAGAAATCAACAAAGCCTCCATTTTTGCCCTATAAATATCAAATTGTTTTTTAGTTTCAGCATATTCTCTTTTTCTCATCTCTAAATCTTTTGTTAACTCATCTACAGAATCTTGCATCTTAGATCTTGCCTTTTGTAAAATTGCATCAGCTTCTTCTTTAGCATTATTTTTTATATCATCTGCTGTTTTTTGTGCCATTACTAAAGTATTTTGTAATGTTTGTTCAATGTTTCTATATTTATCTATATCTGCTCTTGATCTTTCTATTTCAGCTCTTAATTCAGTATTTTCTTTATACATTTTTTCATAGTCAATAGTTATTTCATCAAGAAAATCATCTACTTCATCAACATTGTAACCATTCATCATTTGTTTTTGAAATTTTTTATTTTCAATGTCTAGTGGTGTAAGCATAATCATCCTCCTACTTTAATTTATTTAAGCCATGAAACAGAAAGTTTATTTTTTATTTCTTCTCTTGTCATATCATTAACTATATCATAATTAAATGGCGCAACAATAAATATTGAATTAGATACTTTTTCAAAATGTCCATCCAAAACTTTAACAGCTCCACTAATAACGTCTAATATTCTTCTAGCAATATCTTTATTAACATATTCTAGATTTACAACAATAGCATTTCTTTCTCTTAATAATATGCATATTTCTTCAGCCTGTTCGAAAGATGTTGGCTTTGCAATCTTCATTTTTATTGCCTGTGAAGGCATATTAGCAACTTTCTTTTTGCTAAATATTCCTCTTCTTTCTTCCTCTTCTTGTGGTTCATCTTCAGGCTCATAATCATAAGCATAATCATTTTCTAATACATCATCATCGTCCTGCGTTTCACCATTATCTACTCCAAAAAAATCTAAAATTTTATTTACAACTGCGTTTGCCATTTAATTTCCTCCCAATAAAATGATATTTTAATTACTGCATATAGTATCTATCTATTTTTAAAATATGTCAATATGGTTTTTGATTTTGTTATATAAAAATAACTTCACCGTAACTTTTCTGTAATATTTATTTTTGTATTTTTATCTTATCATACTGCTTTATAACATACATATTTTGTATTTCTTTATAAGTATATCCCATTTCTTGTAATTCAGAAGGTTCAAAATTATTAACAATAGCATAAGAATCATTTTGATTTAAAACTTTTACTAAAACATTTACATCAAAACCTGCTCTATTACGTTCCAAATAGTATTTACCATTTTCCTCTATTAAAGCTGATTTTGGTACCTTCAAACCTTTTTCTTGCCACCAAATTACATTTACAGAAACTTTTCGGTAATTAATTAATTTTTCAGGTAAATCATCTATTTCAAATACTAAAACTCTATCATCACCACTGTCATTAATTTTTACTATCGTAGCATTTACCGTAGTATCCATATCTAATTCAATTTTTACTTTATCCTCTACTTTTGCCTTTTTGGCTGATTCAGAATTCATTATAATTGCTAAATAGCAATTAAATTGAGTAATTATTTTTCCCTTTTCATCGTTTGTTTCAATTAATTCTCCAGTTTTTAAATTTAATTCTTCTAAAAAATCTTTTGTTAAATATTTAAAATTCTTTGTCGTAAAAATTTCTTCTAAATTATCAATTCTATAAGAAACTGTCCCACTCTCTTTAGCTTTTATTTCTTCTGCTCCATCTGTTAACTTTTTCAATATTTTATTTTTCTTATTAACAAGTTTTTTTAAATCTGAACTCTTTGGACTTATTTCTCCAATTATACTTGCAATTTTATTCTTGTTTTCTTCTATTTCTTTTTTATAATTACTTATTTCCTCAACACTATTAGTTTTATAAATTTTCTCTTCTAAATCTTTTATTTTAGATTGAAGAATTTCTATATCACTGTTAGAAATTATTGGTTCACTTTTCTGTGCTTCTTCTATTTGCTTATCCAATTCTGCAATTTCATTTTTTATAGTATCTTCTCCATTAACATAGTACCTAAAAACAGGATCTCCCTTAGCTACCCTATTTCCTTCGACTATTATTTTCTCCATACCATTCTTATAATTGTTACCTTGAAGAATTATCTCATTTCTAATAACATATGCATCAACAGTTTCTTCTGATGCAACAGTGCCATTTTCAACGACATATACATCCGTTGTTGCCATTACAGTTTTAACAGCATTGAAAATAAAATATGACATAACAACTAAAAAAGCTAATGATATTGAAAATTTTGCAATATAAAAATTTCTTTTTCCACTTTTATCAGCAGTCTTAGCATTATTTTTTTTAGTAATTTTTACTTTTGTTTTTTTATTCACTATATCTCCTCCAAAATGATTTCAATATTATCTTGTAAATCATTCAATCCATCTAGCCAAATAATACTCTTGTTTTTTCTGAACCAGGTTAATTGCCTTTTAGCATATCTTCTAGTTTCCTGTTTTATTACAGCAATCATTTCTTCTTTGCTATATTCTCCATTTAAGAATTTAACAACTTCTTTGTAACCCAAGCCTTGCATAGCAGTTGGAAACTCACTATATTTTTCCAATATTTTTTTTACTTCATCTATTAAGCCATTTTTTATCATTAAGTCTACACGTAAATTAATTCTTTCATAAAGCTTTTCTCGTTCCATATTAATTGCAAAAACTTTATAATCATATCGAACATCTGCCCCTCTTGACTCTTTTTCAAGTTGTGTTTTCGTTTTTCCTGTAGCTTTGTAGATCTCAAGAATTCTAGCAATTCTTTTTTTATCATTACAACTTATTTTTTGCATTGCATCATAGTCTATTTCAATAGCCTTATCATATAATTCTTTCAATCCTTCTTCTGTTTGTGCAATTTTCATTAATTCAGTTCTATATGTTTCGTCATATTTTACATCTGGATATTCAATTCCATAAATTAAAGAATCAATATATAAACCAGTTCCACCAACAATTATAGGAACTTTATTCTTATTTAAGATTTCAACAATTTTATTTTCAGCATCATGTTTAAAATTTGCAACAGAATATCTCTCAGAAGGTTGCACAAAATCTATTAAATGATGTTCTATCCCATCCATTTCTGAAAATGTTGGCTTAGCTGTACCAATTGTCATTTCTTTATAAATCTGCATTGAATCAGCAGAAATAACCTCACCATTTATACGTTTTGCTAAGGCTACGCCAAGTGCAGTTTTTCCAGAAGCAGTAGGTCCAGCTATTACAATAACTTTAGGTTTAGTCATTTATTCCCCCTAATAAACTATCAATCTTTACAATAAAAATAACATTAGAAAAACTATTTTATAAATTTTTCTTCATCATTCGTTTTAAAATTAAATATTATTTACGAGAAAATTTACGTTCCATTTCATATCTACTCATTTTAATAGCTGTAGGTCTACCATGAGGACAAGTAAAAGGATTAGGTAATTTTAGTAATTCCTCCATTAATTTATCAACTTCTTCCTCATTTAAGTGCATATTTGCTTTCACTGCAGATTTGCAAGCAATAGTTGCAATAAATCTTTCTTCTTTGTCTTGTTTATCAGTTCTAGAAAAATTATCAATTTCATCTAGTAATTCCAAAAATAACTCTTTTGTATTCATATCAATACAAAATGTTGGAACTCCGTTTAATTTTATTGTATTTTCGCCAAATGCTTCTAATGAAAATCCTGCTTTTTCAAACATTTCTAAGTTTTCTTTAATTATTTGTGTTTCCTTATGAGAAAGAGTTATTACATCTGGTAATAGCATAAGTTGGGAATCCTTCTCTGCTTCATTATAGTAATTAGCTTTTACTTGCTCATATCTAATTCTCTCATGTGCAGCATGTTGGTCAATAATATACATTTCATCTTCTATTTCAACAATAATATATGTAGAAAAAACTATTCCAATAAACTTATAATTTTTATTTGACATATTTCTGAATTCTTCAATCTGTTCAGAATTATCATTTGAAATTATTGGCTTATCGTCCTTACTCTCATCTTTTTCCTTATTCTCTTGAAAATTCTTCATGTCCGCATCTGATTTAACATTTACATTTTCTATGTCTTCTGCCTTTTCTTCACTGTTTTCTACTGTATTTTCTTCACTTCTCTCAATAGTATTTTCTACTTTTTTCTTATCTACCCTAATTGAATTTCTTATTTCATCCAAAACTTTTCTCTCTGATTCTGTTAATTCTGGATTTTCTTTTGTCTCTGTATGTGTAATAGTATTTCCAAATAATTCAGCATACTTTTTTTCAAATTCTTTTTGTACATCGCCTGTAAAGCTCATATCACTTTTTGAATTTTCTTTCTTTTCTTCTTCATCTTCTCTTTGCTCTATTAATTTTCGAGTAGTTTCTTCTACTTGTTCTTCTGAAGGAACAGAAATATCATCTTCTACTTTATTTTCTTTTTCAGTTCTTTCGAGTGTCATACCCGGTACATATACTGTAGCAGGAGTTTCTGAAACACCAATTTCTTTTAATTCTTTTCTGAAATTATATACATTTTCTGATATTTCTTCACTTGATTTTTCTTTATTCTTTTCTTCATTAACATTTTTTTCTTGTGCTTGTTGTTTTGCTTGTTCTATTTCAGCTTTAACAGAATCAACTACTTTTTGTGCTTCTTTTCTCAATTCTTCAGCTTTTTTACTATCTCCTTCAAAAATAAGATTAGTATTTAACTTTGAAATATCTTGTACCAATTCTTTTTTTGAAAAAGCTTGTTTTATAGCATAATAAACAGCTTTGAATATTTTATTATCATCTTCAAATCTAACTTCCAACTTTGCTGGATGTACATTTACATCAACTAATTTTGGGTCTAAATCAATATTTAAAATAACAAATCCAAATTTATTAATTGGAATCATTCCTTTAAATGCTTGTTCAGCCGCAGCTGTTAAAGTCCTATCCTTTACATATCTGCTATTAACAAAAAATATTTGGTTTGAACGATTTGATCTAGCAATTTCAGGTTTTCCAACTGCACCAGTAACTTTAATTCCTTCATAATCATAATTAGTATCTATTATAGCTTCCGCAATATCTTTTCCATAAATGCTATATATAACACTCTTTTCATCACCATTGCCAGAAGTTTGTATTATTGTTTTTCCTGAATTAATTAATTTAAAAGATATATTTTTATTAACTAAAGATAATCTTGTAATTACATCTTCAATATATCCAGACTCAGTATAATCCTTTTTTAGAAATTTATAACGAACAGGAGTATTATAAAATAAATTCTTAACTGTTATAGAAGTTCCAATAGGTGCACCAACTTCAGACTTTTCTTTAACATTTCCACCTTCAACAACAATCCTATGTCCTAAATTATTATTTGCTGTTCTTGAAATCATTTCAACATTTGCAATAGCAGCAATACTTGCTAATGCCTCACCTCTAAACCCCATTGACGTTACTTTAGAAATATCATCTGCAACTCTTATCTTACTTGTTGCATGTCTTTCAAAAGCGATTTCCATGTCATCTTCTTCAATTCCTTTTCCATTATCAGAAACTCGAATAAAAGATATTCCTCCATTTTTTATTTCAACTGTAATTTTAGTTGCTCCAGCATCAATAGAATTTTCAACCATCTCTTTTACCACAGACGCTGGTCTTTCAATTACTTCACCTGCAGCAATTTTATTGATTGTTAAATCGTCCAATAATACAATATTTCCCATTTATAAAATCATTCCTTTCCAATAATATGCCATATAAAAATACACTCTTTTTTGCATTATAACACTAATAATATTTTTTTGTATACGGATTTAAATATTTTTCTTTTATTTATTATAAAAAAATAAATAAATTAAATAACAATTTTATATTCACACATTTTTGTGGTTTACATACTATATAACATACTAAGGATTCAAAAAAGAGCTACGGAGCTCTGTTATACTTAAAGGAGGGATTTACATGCCAGAAAATAGAGGTTGTGGTGGATTTGGAAATGGCGATGACTGCTTATGGATTATAATTCTTTTAATAATAATCTTCTGTTGTTGCGGTGGAAACAGAAACTGTGGTTGCTAATTTTCCAATGTGAATTAATTATATAATATGAAAGTAAAACTTTCATATTATATAAAAAAGGCATGAATAAATGAAGTGAACACCAAAATGTTCACTTCAAAATTTCATGTCTTTTTAATATATTTTTTAGAATCCCATATCTGGTTGCATTCCTGCTGGATTAGGATTGCTATTTTCTTCTTTTTTATTTGCTACACAACTTTCAGTTGTTAAAATCATTGAAGCAACACTTTCTGCATTTTGAAGTGCTGATCTAGTTACTTTAGTTGGATCAACAATTCCAACCTTCTTCATATCAACATATTCTCCATGTTTTGCATCAAATCCAATTCCTACTTTGCTACCTTTTACCTTATCTAAAATAATTGCTCCTTCTAATCCGGCATTTTCAGCAATTTGTCTAACTGGTTCTTCCAAAGCTTTTAATATAATTCTAACACCAATTTTTTCATCTTCTTCAATATCTGCAAGCATTTTTTCGATTTCTGGTAATATATTAATATATGCTGTTCCGCCACCAGCTACAACGCCTTCTTCAACAGCAGCTCTAGTTGCGGATAAAGCATCTTCTATTCTTAATTTCTTTTCTTTCATTTCTACTTCAGTTGCTGCACCAACTTCTATTACAGCTACACCACCTGATAATTTTGCTAATCTTTCTTGCAATTTTTCTTTGTCATATTCACTTGAAGTTTCTTCAATGTTAGCTCTAATTTGTTTAATTCTAGCATCAATTTCAGATTTTTCACCATCTCCGCCAACAATTATGGTATTATCCTTTTGAATTTTTACCTGTTTTGCTCTACCAAGATTTTCAATTGTAGTATCTTTTAATTCTAATCCTAAGTCATCAGTTATAACTGTTGCACCTGTCAATATTGCAATATCTTGTAACATGTCTTTTCTTGAATCTCCAAAGCTTGGAGCTTTAACAGCAACAACATTTAAAACTCCTCTTAGTTTGTTCAAAATTAAAGTTGATAATGCTTCACCTTCTATATCATCTGCAATTATTACTAATTTACCAGATTGTTGCATTAATTGTTCTAGCAATGGTAATATTTCTTGAATATTACTAATTTTTTTATCTGTAAGTAATATATAAGGATTATCCATTATAGCTTCCATTTTTTCAGTATCAGTAACCATATAAGGAGAAATATATCCTTTATCAAATTGCATTCCTTCAACAACTTTTACCTCAGTGTTTGATGTCTTTGATTCTTCTATAGTTATAACACCATCTTTAGAAACTTTTTCCATTGCATCTGCAATCAAATTTCCTATTTCTTCATTATTAGCAGAAATACTAGCAACTCTTGCAATATCTTCTTTTCCATTTATAACTGAAGAAATTTTCTTTAATTCTTCAACAGCATTTTCAGTTGCTTTATCCATACCTCTTTTTATAGCCATAGGATCTCCACCAGCAGCAATATTTTTTACACCTTCTTTTATCATTTTTTGTGCTAAAACTGTTGCAGTAGTTGTTCCATCACCAGCAACATCATTAGTTTTAATAGAAACTTCCTTTACTAAGCCTGCACCCATATTTTCATAACGATCTTCTAATTCAATTTCCTTTGCTATTGTTACTCCATCATTAGTAATTAATGGTGCTCCAAAGCTTTTATCTAACACAACATTTCTTCCCTTTGGTCCTAATGTTACTTTAACAGTATCCGCTAATTTATTAACACCTTCAAGTAATGCTTTTCTAGCATCTTCTCCATATTTAATTTCTTTAGACATATCTCATACTTCCTTTCTATTCAACTACAGCTAAAATATCTGATTGACTAACAATTATATATTCTTCATTTTCATATTTAATTTCAGTCCCAGCATATTTGTTTAATATAACTTTATCACCTTTTTTTACATACATTTCCTCTTTTTGCCCTTCCACAATTTTGCCAGGTCCTACCTCAATAACTTCTGCTATTTGTGGTTTTTCTTTTGTTGCAGTAAGAATAATTCCACTTTTAGTTGTTTCTTCTTTTTCTTTCATTTTAACTAATACTTTGTCTGTCAATGGTTTTATCATTTTTATTACCTCCTTTTTTAGCACTCTTTGTTTGAGCCTGCTAATAATTTATACCTTTTCTTTCCATTTGTCAATAGCATATCCATATTTTATTCAAAATAATTAAAAATAGAACTATAATGTATATTTTTTTATATAATAGGAAAGTTTTATTTTCCTATTACAGAACAAAAGTAGACATTATTAACATTTTCGCTATTTATGAAATTTTAAAGTCCGCGTCTTTGTTCGTCCGCGAAAAATTGTATAACAATTTTTCTGTGGAATGCTTTCTATTATAGGAAGTTTAGAAAACTTTCCTATAATAGAAAAAAATCTAAGGATATAATTAAACTCCTTAGACCTTTATAATGTTCTATTCGGTTGTTTCTTCAATTCTATTTCCATTTTCATCAATTGGCCAAAAATCCATCACATAATATTCATCATCTCTATGTAATAATAATAGTTCTATTTTCATGTCATCATCAACTTTAGACGATTTATCAATTACATGTATTTTAGCATTCATTTTAGAAAGATATTTACTTTTATCTTCTATTTCAGAATTTTCAATTAATTTCATTTGTACTTGAAAAGATTTAGTCGATTCAATAATTTCATCTTCATATGATTTTACACTTTTCATCATTATAATTAAGTTTTCGTATCCATCTGGGTCAGATAAAATTTCCTCATATTTTTTATCAAAATCGTTTTCGCCTGATTCTTCATATATATATCTAGCAACTAAATTCAACATTGAAGCTAACTTTTCACCATCTGCCTTATTATATGACTCTAAAAAATTATTAATAATTTCAGAAGAATTTTTATATCCAACATTTATAATGCTACTACCATACCCTATATCTTTTAATTCAATATTAGCCTCAGCCTCTGCCCTTTGTCTGTCAACATCTTTTTTATATTCGAAACAAATTATTATACATAATCCAATAAAACAAGCTATTAAAATAATATTTATTAAAAAACTTTTATTTTTCATAATTGTTTTTATCCCTTTCTGAATCAAAAATTAATATTGTCTTCCCCATATTACCATTTTTTCAGCTTTTTCTCCACATACAGGACATTTGTCATCCAAATATTCTTGTTCAAAAGGTATACATCTTGAATGTGCACCAGTAACTTCTTTTATCTTATTTTCGCATTCTACATTTCCACACCACATTGTTTTAACATAACCTTGATTTTCTTCCAAATTTTTAAGAATTTCATCTAATGAATGGGCAACTGTAGTTCTATTATTTCTAATTTTTAAACATTCATCAAACATATTTTTTTGTATTTTTTCTAAAAGTTCTCCTAATCTTTCTTCAATACAGTCTAACTTTACAAATTCCTTTTCCAATGTATCTCTTCTTACCAAAACAGCTTGATTATTTTCAATATCTTTTGGTCCTATTTCGATTCTGACAGGAACACCTCTCATTTCCCAATCATTAAATTTAAATCCAGGTGAATAACTATCTCTTAAATCTAATTTCATCCTATATTTAACTTTTAATATGTCATTTAGTTCTTGGGCTTTATCAATAACGCCTTCTTTATGCATTGCAATTGGAACAATAACTGCTTGAATTGGTGCAACTCTAGGTGGTAGCTTTAATCCTCTATTATCACCATGAGCCATAATAATAGCACCAATAAGTCTTGTAGTACTTCCCCAAGAAGTTTGATAAGCATATTCATCTTTACCATCTCTATTTTGAAATTTTATATTAAATGGTTTTGAAAAATTTTGTCCAAAATAATGTGACGTTCCAGCTTGTAATGCTCTACCATCATGCATTAAAGTTTCAACAGTATATGTTTCTTCTGCACCAGCAAATTTTTCCTTTTCAGTCTTTCTACCTTTTAATACAGGTATAGCAAGCACATTTTCAATCAAATCTGCATACACATCAAGCATTTTTAATGTTAATTCTTTGGCCTCCTTTTCAGTCTCGTGAACTGTATGTCCTTCTTGCCATAAAAACTCTCTTGATCTCAAAAATGGTCTTGTTTCTTTTTCCCATCTTAAAACATTACACCATTGATTTCCCATTAGTGGTAAATCTCTCCAAGAATTAATCCATTTTGCATACATAGTAGACATTATAGTTTCAGATGTTGGTCTTATGCAAAGATTTTCTTCTAATTCCTCTTCTCCACCTTTAGTAACCCATGCTACTTCAGGAGCAAAACCTTCAATATGATCTTTTTCTTTATTAAGTAAGCTTTCTGGAATTAAAACAGGCATATATAAATTTGTTATACCAATTTCCTTAAATTTTTTATCCATATAATTTTGAATATTTTCCCAAATAGCATATCCATATGGTCTAATCGCAATAAATCCTTTTGTTTCAGTATAGTCAGCCAATTCTGCTTTTAGAACGACATCTGTATACCATTGTGGGAAATTTTCTTCTATATCAGTTATTTCCTTAACGAACTCATTTTTACTCATTTTCCTCATTCTCCTCTTTTTTTGCATTTAAGTTTTCAATTTCTTCTAGAACAATTTGCTCATTTTCATCAATCCTATAACGAGGAAGTTCCGGCAATTCATCCAATGAAGATAATCCAAACATTTTTAAAAAGTCATCTGTAACTCTATATAATGTAGGTTTACCTGGAGCATCAAGTTTTCCAGCTTCTTCAACTAGATGATATTCTAATAATCTATACAATGTTCCATCTGAATTAACACCTCTTATTGCTTCGATTTCAGCACGGGTAATTTTAGTGTTATATGCAATAATTGATAGGACTTCTAATGCAGCTGCTGACAATGTTGGTTTTGAACGATTATCAAAAAGTTGTACAATATAATCATAATATTGCCTCTTTGTGGATAACTGATATCCATCATTTATTTTTAATAATTCAATTCCTCTGCTATCTTCTTTATAATCTTCTCTTAAATTCTCAATTACAGACTCAATCTCTTCAGGTGTTTTCTCTAAAATTTTAGCAAACTCTGAAATTGTAACTTTTCTACCTGCTGCAAACAATATTGATTCAATTATAGCTTTTGTTTCTTCAATCTTCATTATATTTTCCTTTCAACATATTTATTATTACAAAAAATCATTGATAAGTCAATAAAAAATCATATTTAATATTAATAACATAATAAAAAAATAATTATGATTTTATTTTCTTTTTCATAAAATGTTTTTTCCAAAGAATATTGATTTTTTAATGTTTTTATGGTATACTATTATTAGTTTTTTGTGAAAGGATAAAAAAATGAAAAGCGTAACAGTAGAGAAAAAAGAATCTATTTTCAAAAAGTTAATAAATTCAATTAGTAAATCTGCTATATTTAATATTTTAGTTAATCCAGATGCAGGTGTATATTCTGAAACTCAAGAATCTGAAAAAGAAGATAAATATAGTATTGCTTTTAAACAAGCTGATAGTAAATTAAAATCATCACTTGAATCAATTTCAACTTTAGAAGATTCAAGTAAATCAAAAAGAAAAAAAGAAAAAAATTCATGGGAAATCGATAAAGATGAATTAGCATCAGTAGAAGAACTTACATCTGAGAAATTAACATCAAACTCTAAAACAAAACAACCAAAAAAGGTTAAAAAATCAGAAGACCGTGAAATTGTTGATTAATTATATTCGTTTTAATCATTTTTATAGAGCATTGAAAATATTTCAATGCTCATTTTTTACTTAATTACAATAAATTTTTGACTTATAATTAATAATTATTTATTTCTGTTCTATACTAGCCAATAATTATACAATTTTTATATTTGTTAATAAATATTACTTTGCAACTTCTGCAAAAAAATCATATCCATCATAAGTAACTAACTTACAATTCACAAATTTTTTTAACAAGTCTTCACCATTGTTTGCAACATAAATTACTCCATCTGTATCAGGACTATCCATATAAGATCTGCCAATGTAAAATGTTTCATCTGGTAATACTTCTTCAATTAATACTTCATATTCATTTCCAATTTTTTCTTTCATTTTTGCTTCGCATATTTTCTTTTGCAACTCCATTATAATCCTATACCTTTTTTTCTTTGTCATCTCGTGAACCTGATTCTCAAATTTGGCAGCAGGAGTTCCATCTTCTCTGGAATACGTAAAGCAACCTAGTCTATCAAATTTAAGTTGTTCTACACAATTTTTTAGTATATTAAAGTCATCTTCTGTTTCCCCAGGAAATCCTACAATTAAAGAAGTTCTTAAAATTGCAGTAGGAATTTTCTTTCTAATTTTATTTACAATATTTATAATATCTTTTTGATTAGTTTTTCTATTCATTTTTTTCAAAATTGAGTCTGAAAAATGTTGAATAGGAATATCAAAATATTTACAAATTTTATCCTCTTTTTGAATAACATCTAATAATTCATCTGTAATGCTTTCAGGATACAAATATAAAATCCTAATCCATTTTATTTTTTGTAAATTACAAAGTTTAGTTAATAATTGTGGTAATTTACTTTCTCCATAAATATCAATTCCATATTTCGTTGTATCTTGCGCAATAAGTATTAATTCCTCATACCCGTTTTCAGACAAATTTTCCGCTTCTTCAAAAATGTCCTCCATTTTTCTACTTTCAAATCTTCCTCTAATATATGGTATTGCACAATAAGTACAAAAATTATCACAACCATCTGCAATTTTTAGATATGCCATTTTTTTCCCTGTACTAACAACTCTATTTCTATAAGACATATAAGTTTTGTTTTCCACATTTTCTTCAATTAATGTGGAAATCTTTTCCCAGAATTGATTATATTCATCAATACTAATCCATAAATCAACTTCAGGAATACTTTTTTCTAAGTCACTTTTATACCTTTTTACTAAACACCCCATTGCAACTAAAAATTTACAATTTTCTTTTTTATATTCAGCCATTTCTAGAATTGTATTAATAGCTTCTTCTTTAGCAGATTCAATAAATCCACAAGTATTTACTACAATGATTTCTGCGTCTCTTGGATTATTGACAATTTCAAAATCATGTTCCTTAAATACACCTATCCCCATTTCTGTATCTATTAAATTTTTACTACATCCTAATGAAACAAATCCTACTTTCATTTTTATACCTTTCTTAGACTCATATTATTGATTAATTTACGCACTACAAATATGCTTACGTGTAAGTTCCAACAAATTTAATTTCGTAAATCCTTCTATTTGGACTTTTGTTCTATCTTTTTTTAATTCATTTGTAAAAATTTCTACCAATTCTCTTTTATTTTCATCATCTTTTAAATCAATAAAATCAATAACAATAATACCACCAATATCCCTTAATCTAATTTGCTTTGCTATTTCAACTGCAGACTCTTTATTTATAGTTAATGCTGTATTTTCTAAATCTTTGTCTCCAACAAATTTTGCAGAATTAACATCAATTGCAGTCAACGCCTCTGTTTTATCAATAGTAATAAATCCACCACTTTTTAGCCAAATTTTTCTGTTTTCTGAATTCTCAATCTGCTTACATAGATCATAATGTTCTTCTAAAGGTTTTGTATCTAAAATAACATTAATATCCTGTTTATTCCATAATTTCAATTTTTCTTTAATTTTAATTTGATTTTCTTCAGTATTTATATAAATATTCTTCAATTCTTTATCCATTAAATCTATTAGTAATTTATCCAAAATCTCATTTGATTTATATATTAGTTTAGGTATATCATCCCTATTAAACTTAATATTAATTATATCTTTCCACTTATTAATTAAGTTTTCTAAATCCGCCAAGATTTCTTCCTCACTTTTTCCATAAGCAGAAGTTCTAATAATCGCTCCCATTTTATCTGGAATCTTTTCTTTTATTATATTTATTAGTCTATTTTTTTCATTTACATCTTCAATTTTTTGTGAAACAGTAATAAAAGTAGAATTTGGTAATAATACTAAATATCTACCAGGTAAATTAATATGTGTTGATGCTCTAGCTCCTTTTTTATTATAACTATCACGTTTTATCTCAACAATTATCGGATCTCCACTTTTTATAATGTCCCTAATATCTATATTTGAATATTCTTCAGCCTGTTCCTTAGCTACATCCCTTTTAGGCAAAATATCTTTCAAATGTATAAAAGCATTTTTATTTTCACCTACATTGACAAAAGCGGCCTGTAATCCTGGAATTGTATTTTGAACTTTTCCTACATAAATATTTCCTTCTAATCTTTTTTTAAATTTAGAATCTGTATATTTTTCTGTTAATATTTTATCTTCTAACAAAAAAATTTTTTCAATATCATCTTGTATATTAACTATTAATTCCTTCATTTCAAAATCCTTCTCATAAAATTCAAACTAATTATATTTATTCATTGCTATATCAATATTGTTTTTTAATATTTCAACTACTGCATCTGTCGCCATACTTATCCCTTTTGTTAATTTTTCTTTATCTTCCTCTGCAATAGCCCCAATAACATATTCTATCAAAGAATAATCATCATCTGGTTTTCCAATTCCAACACGAATTCTAGCAAAATTTTTAAAACCTAGCTCTTCAACAACAGATTTCATGCCATTATGTGTTCCAGGTCCTCCGAACTTTCTTATTCTAATCGTTCCAGGTTGTAAATCTATATCATCATAAATTACTAAAATGTTATCAGGTTCAATTTTATAATAGTCTACAACTTGTTTAACAGATTTGCCACTCAAATTCATATAAGTTTGAGGCTTTAACAATATAACTTTCTTACCTTCAATCATACCTGAGCCAAACTCACCATCAAACTTCGAAATACTCGTTGGAATTTCATATTTCTCTGACAATTCATTAATAACATTAAAACCCATATTATGTCTGGTTCTAGCATAGTCTTTTTCTGGATTTCCTAATCCAACAATCAAGTACATATTCTTTCTCCTTTATTTAGAATATCTTATATTTTACTACAAAACAAAGGATTTAACAAGTATTACACCATATACTATTTATTTTTATTTAAAAAAAATATATAATTACGAAGGGAGAAAAAAATGGAACCATTAGTTAGTATAATAATACCAGTTTTTAATGCACAAGAAACAATATCATTAACTATTGAAAATCTACTAAATCAAACATATAAAAACTTTGAAATAATTTTTGTAGATGATGCCTCAATAGATTTAACATTAGATAAAATTCAGTATTTCGCAGAACAAAATGAAAAAATAAAATTAATTGAAACTCCAGCAGAAGGATTTTCTTTTGCCCAAAATAAGGCATTAAAAAAAGCTAAAGGGAAATACGTCATTTTCTACAAATGTGGAAATTTAATGAGTTACAATCTTTTAGAATATTTAGTGCAAATTGCTGAAAATAATAAATCCGATATTACTTCATGTGACTTTATAGATATTCCAGAACATGTTTTCTTTCAACAGCATTTCAAAATTCCTGAACAACCCAAAGAAAATATCACAGAAAAAACACCAGCAAAATATTTGCGAAAACTAACCACTTATAAAAGGCATTCATATTTAAAAACATATTGTTTATGGAATAAATTAATAAATAAGAAAATATTAAAAAATTTTTCCTTTCCAGAAGATAAAGCAAATTTTGATAAATTTAGCATAATTGATATCATTAATCGTTCTAATAAAGTTTTAATGAGCAATCAAATATTAATAATGAATACTCTATTTGATGAATATTTTAATGACATCTGTTTCAGTTATTATGAATTAGAAGATATAGAATTTTTACAAAATCTCTTAATAAAAGCAAATAAAGAAAATCTATATAATGACATAAAAAATATATCTCTTCACCTTTTCTCACTAATCTGTGATATAAGAAAAAAGCTTTCTTTTAGCTATTATGAAATTTATGATGCTGAAAAACAAATTAAAAATTTGCACTTAAAATTTAATAGTATATATAAATTTCTCAAAAAGAAAAATCCTGCTCTATTAAAAACATATACATATAAAAAATTAATAAAAAAATATTTCTATATACTCCGTGTAGAACCTTATATATTAGAGCCATTAGAAGAAAGCTATAACGAAAAAATTAAAAAATATGACTCATATAATCCACCAACAAATGATGCAAATGCAATTCCGCAATAATAAGAGATAATTATCCCCCAGTATAACTGGGGGATTTCCATATCGGCCTATAAGGCCTTTATACTAGCTGACGCTGAAGCGTC
>CANPZM010000021.1 GCA_947589065.1 uncultured Clostridia bacterium | reverse complement strand
CAATGAAACAATTACTAGAAGCAGGTGTTCATTTTGGACATCAAACTAGAAGATGGGATCCTAAAATGGCTGAATATATTTTTCAAGCTAGAAACGGTATTCACATCATCGATTTACAAAAAACATCAAAAAAATTAGACGAGGCTTACAAATTCTTAAAAGAACAAGCAGAAGAAGGAAAAACAGTTCTATTTGTTGGAACAAAAAAACAAGCACAAGAATGTATTAAAGAAGCAGCAATTAAATGTAATATGTACTATGTTGACCAAAGATGGTTAGGTGGAATGCTTACAAACTTTAATACAATTCAAAGTAGAGTTCAGAGATTAAGAGAACTAGAAACAATGCAAGAAGATGGTACTTTTGACGTATTACCTAAAAAAGAAGTAATGGGACTAAAAGGCGAAATGGAAAAACTAGAAAAAAATCTTGGTGGAATTAAAGAAATGAATGAATTACCAGGAGTTATGTTTGTAGTTGATCCTAAGAAAGAAAGAATAGCAATATTAGAAGCTAGAAAACTAGGAATACCAGTTATTGGATTAATAGATACAAACTGCAATCCAGAAGACGTTGATTATCCTATTCCAGGAAATGATGATGCAATAAGAGCTGTTAAATTAATAACAGATGTAATGGCAAATGCAGTTATTGAAGGAAGACAAGGTGAAGCAGCAGACGTTGAAACTATGATTAATGAAGATGAAACACCTTCTGACATAGAAGAAGTTGTAGAAAATGCTGAAGAAGTAGAAGAGGAAGTTCAAGAATAATTTGTTGATTAGGAGGAATTTTAAATGATTACTGCAGATTTAGTAAAACAATTAAGAGAAAAAACAGGTGCAGGAATGATGGACTGCAAAAAAGTTTTAACAGAAACAGATGGAGATATGGAAAAAGCAGCTGAATTATTAAGAGAAAGAGGAATTGCAAAAGCAGCAAAGAAGTCTTCAAGAGTTGCAGCAGAAGGATTAGTTGCAACATATGTTTCAGATGATAAAAAAGTTGGTAGTGTAGTTGAAGTAAATGCAGAAACTGATTTTGTTGCAAAGAACGACGAATTTAGAGCATTTGTTAAAGATATAACAGTACAAATTGCTACAAAGAATCCAGCTAATGTTGAAGAATTATTATCTCAAAAATATTTAGAAACAGATAAAACTGTACAAGAAGTTTTAACTGATAAAATAGCAACAATAGGAGAAAACATGTCAATTAGAAGATTCGTAAGATATGAATCAGAAGGATTAATTGAAAGCTATGTACATGGAGATGGAAAAATAGGTGTATTAGTTAATTTTGAAAAAGGAACTCCAGAATTAGCAAAAGACGTATGTATGCAAATTGCAGCAGCTAGACCAGAATATTTATCAAGAGAAGATGTTCCAGAAGCAGAAGTAAAAAAAGAAATGGAAATCTTAAAAGTACAAGCTATGAATGAAGGAAAACCTGCTGAAATAGCTGAAAAAATGGTACAAGGAAGAATTGGTAAATTCTATGGAGAAATATGCCTATTAGATCAAGAATTTGTTAAAGATCCTAATGTAAAAGTAGGAAATTTAATTGAATCTAAAGGTGGAAAAATTGTTTCTTTTGCTAGATTAGAAAAAGGTGAAGGAATAGAGAAAAAAGAAGAAAACTTCGCAGAAGAAGTTATGAAACAAATTAAACACTAAAATATGCCAAATGGCAAAGGATGTTGATTACCGAAGAGACGTTGATTAAATTGTCAAGGGGACGTTGATTATGACAAACATAGTGTGTCATAATCAACGTCCCCATTGACTTAAAGAAAAAGCTTGCAATTATTGGAATTTGTGTTATAATAAGAAAGCTATTATAAAATAAATGGAGGAATTTAAATGAGTATAAAAATAGAAAAAACGGATAACAATAATGAATTAAAATTAGAATTCACTATTGATGCTAAAATTTTTGAAGAGGGAATTGAAAAAGTATTTAAGAAAAGTGCTAAATATTTCAGTGTCCCAGGATTTAGAAAAGGTAAAGTTCCAATGAATATAGTTGAAAAACACTATGGAGCACAAATTTTTTATGAAGATGCATTCAATGAAGTAGTTCCTGAAATCTATGATAAAGAAATAAAAGAAAATAATTTAGAAGTTGTTAGTAAACCTGATATAGACATTATTCAAATGGAAAAAGGAAAAGATTTAATATTTACTGCCGTAGTACAAACAAAACCAGATGTTGAATTAGGTAAATATAAAGGTATAGACTTAGAAAAAATAGAGTATACTGTAAAGGATGAAGATATTGAACATGAATTAGGTCATATGGCAGAAAAAAATGTAAGAATAATTTCTGTAGAAGATAGACCAGTAAAAAACGGAGATATCGCAGTTATAGATTTTGAAGGTTCAATAGATGGAGTACCTTTTGAAGGTGGAAAAGCAGAAAAACATGAACTAGAAATTGGAAGCCATAGCTTTATAGATGGATTTGAAGATCAAGTAATTGGAATGAAAATAGATGATGAAAAAGATATAAACGTAACATTCCCAAAAGAATACTATTCAAAAGACTTGGCTGGAAAACCTGCTGTATTTAAAGTTAAACTTCATGAAATTAAAGAAAAAGAATATCCAGAAATGGATAATGAGTTCGCAAAAGATGTTAGCGAATTTGATACAATTGACGAACTAAAAGCTGATATAAAGAAAAAATTAGAAGAACAAAATGAACATAGAGCAAAACATGAAACAGAGAACAAAGCAATTGAAATAGTAACAAACAATTCAAAAATAGATATTCCATCAGGAATGATTGAAAATGAAATTGATGCAATGGAAGATGACTTAGATAAAAGACTTTCATATCAAGGAATGAAAATTGATCAATATTTAAAAATGATAAATAAAACAAAAGAAGATTTTAGAAAAGAAATGAGACCACAAGCAGAAGGTTCAATAAAAACAAGATTAGTTTTAGAAGCAATTGTTAAAGATGCAAAAATTGAAGTCTCAGAGGAAGAACTAAATGAAAAAATAGCAGAACTAGCAAAAACATATGGAAGACCAGAAGAAGAATTAAAGAAAAATGAAGAATTTAAAAAATACATAACATCAAATTTAGAAACAGAAAATGCAATTAAGTATATAATAGATAATGCAAAAATAAAATAATTAATATTGTAAAATAAGGTACAAAATTTATAATAATTTTATATATGTACCTTATTTTATTGACTTTTATTTATAAAATATGATATTTATATTTAATAATTGGGTAAAAAATAATATAAATATGCTCAAAATAAGAAAGGAATGAGTACAATGGATAATAGTTTAGTACCTTATGTAATTGAACAAACAAATAGAGGAGAAAGATCATACGATATTTTTTCAAGATTATTGAAAGATAGAATAATTTTTTTATCAGAAGATGTAAATAGTGCATCAGCAAGTCTTGTAGTTGCACAATTATTATTTTTGGAATCAGAGGATCCTGAAAAAGAAATTTCATTATATATAAATAGTCCAGGAGGTTCTATAACGGACGGAATGGCAATAGTTGATACAATCAATTATATTAAATGTCCTGTAACAACAATATGTGTTGGAATGGCTGCAAGCATGGGAGCTGTTTTATTAGCATCAGGAGAAAAAGGAAAAAGATTTGCAACACCAAATGCTGAAATATTAATCCATCAGCCATTAATATCTGGAGGATTATCAGGTCAAACTACTGAAATAAAAATTCATGCTGAACATATGGTAAGAACAAGAGAAAAATTAAATAGATTATTAAGTGAAAGAACAGGTCAATCATTAGAAACTATTGAAAAAGATACAGAAAGAGATAATTATATGACTGCACAGGAAGCCTTAGAATATGGCTTAATTGACGGTATACTTGATAAAAGATAAAATTTATCCAAAATAAGAAGAGGTGATATAATGTCAAACGACAATAAAAGAAGTGTAAAATGCTCTTTTTGTGGAAAACCACAAGAAAGTGTAAAGAAAATTATTGCTGGACCAGGTGTTTATATTTGTGATGAATGTATAAATGTTTGCCAAGAAATTATTGAAGATGAATTTTATGAAGAAGATGAAGAAACTGAAGTTGTTGAAGAAGAAAAAATACCAACTCCACATGAAATAAAGAGCATTTTAGATGAATATGTTATAGGTCAAGAAGAAGCCAAAAAAACACTATCAGTAGCTGTATATAATCATTATAAAAGAATTAACAATTTAGAAAAAGTTGATGATGTTGAAATACAAAAAAGCAACATTTTACTTTTAGGACCTACAGGATGCGGAAAAACATTACTTGCTCAAACTTTAGCTAAGGTATTAAATGTTCCTTTTGCAATTGCAGATGCAACAACATTAACAGAAGCTGGATATGTCGGTGAAGATGTTGAAAATATTTTACTAAGACTTATACAAGCAGCAGATTATAATATTGAAAATGCCGAAAAAGGAATAATATATATTGATGAAATTGATAAAATATCAAGAAAATCAGAAAATCCATCTATAACAAGAGATGTAAGTGGAGAGGGTGTTCAACAAGCTCTTTTAAAAATAATTGAAGGCACAAAAGCATCTGTTCCACCACAAGGTGGGAGAAAACATCCTCATCAGGAATTTTTACAAATTAATACTGAAAATATATTATTTATATGTGGTGGAGCATTTGAAGGAATAGAAACAATAATAAATGAAAGAACAGGAAAAAATACTATAGGATTTGGTTCACAAATAACAACAAAATCCGAGAACAATAAATCAGAAATATATAAACAAATATTACCACAAGATTTACTAAAATTTGGGATGATTCCTGAATTCGTTGGAAGATTACCTATAGTTGCAACTCTTGATGAATTAAGCAGAGATGCTTTAATTGAAATTGTTACTAAGCCAAAAAATGCTTTGGTAAAGCAATATAAAAAATTAGTTGAATTAGATGGTGTAGAATTAGAATTTGAACAAGAAGCACTAGAAACTATAGTTGATAAAGCAATAGAAAGAAAAACTGGTGCAAGAGGATTACGCTCAATAATTGAAGAAATAATGAGAGACGTAATGTATGATATACCAAGTAATCAAAAAATTGCTAAATGCATAATTAATAAGGATACTGTCACAAATGGCAATAAACCAGAACTTATAATTGATGAAAATAAAAAACCGGTAGTATTAACTAAAGCAAGCAATAAGAGAAAAATGAAGAATAATAAAAGTAGTGAAACTGCATAAAAAAGAAAAATGAAGAGAAAATTATTTTTCTCTTCATTTTTTTCTACCAATATCAAATTTAATTTTGCTCTGTATTAAAAATATTATTGCCATATATTTGCCTTAAAAATTTTAATTCATTGTTATAATTTTCATTTGTATTAAATTTGTCATTTCCATAAAAATCAATAGCAATATCATACTTATCAAAAACAATATAAGATTCTCCCCAATATGCTGTAAAACCATAATCTTCATTAATTTCTGTTGTATCAGGAAAACTTAAAATTTCTTTTACTTCTTCAAAAGTCATACCATAATATATGTATGGTAAATCAGTTCTATTTTCAGCATATGATTCTGTTTGATTGAAACCGTTATTTATTGTTTTTTGCAATGCTGATAATAACATTATTATCATAACAAGAACTAATATAATTGAAAAACCAATTATAATAATAAATTTTGATTTATTTTTTAAAAATATATTATTATTATTTACTTTTGAAGATTCAGAAGACTTTTTATCATACTTATGTGATATACCATAATAATTGGTTGTATATTTTTTATAATAATCATACTTATATAAATCTTCATATTTTGGCGTAGAAGAATAGTTTTCTTTCAAATTATCAGAATATTCAGTATTTTGTATATCTTGAAAATCTTCAGAATCATTATCATTAAAAAGAGAATGATCATAAGATGCTTTTAAGTCAGGATTAGACAAGGTATCATACGCTTCATTAATTTCCTTGATTTTTTCTTCTGCAACACTTTTATCACCCTTGAAAACATCAGGGTGATATTTTTTAACTAATTTTTTATAAGCACTCTTGATTTCTCTATTTGAGGCTGTTTCTGAGACTCCTAAAATTTCATATAAATTCATAAAAATACCTACTAATATTAATAATAATATATTAAACAGATTTTTACAAGAAAAAAAGAACGATTAAGCTAAAAATAAGCAAAAATAAGCAATAAATTTGCAATAATACTTGCAATAAGTACAAAAATATAGTAAAATTATTATGCTTAAAATTACCGTTACTTAGTTTTAAGAAAATCCTACTTATAACTCAGTAATAGGCAAATAAAAATGAAGGAGGTTGTAAAATGACAAAAGAGAGAAAACAAGAAATTATCAACACTTATAAAAGAGATGAAAATGATACTGGTTCACCAGAAGTTCAAATTGCTCTTTTAACAGAAAGAATTACAGAACTTACAGAACACTTAAAAGTACATCAAAAAGATAATCATTCAAGAAGAGGACTTTTAAAAATGGTTGGTAAAAGAAGAAATTTATTAAACTATTTAGCCAAAAAAGACATTCAAAGATACAGAGATATAGCTCAAAAGTTATCTTTAAGAAAATAAAAATCAGCGTAGCTATAATAGCTACGCTCTTTATATATTAATCTAAAAATATTTAGATTATATTTAAAACAATAATTCCAAATGATGTTAGACATTAGATTTAAGAATATAATAATTAATTGTGTTTTTAAATCTGATTTCTTACATCATTGGAAATTTAGGAGGTAAAAAATGTTAAAAACTTATGAAACAGAACTTGCAGGAAGAAAATTAGTTTTTGAGACGGGAAAACTAGCAGGCCTATCAAATGGAAGCGTACTTGTAAAATACGGAGAGACTGTTGTATTAGTAAATGTTGTTGCATCCAAAGAACCAAAAGAAGGTATTGACTTTTTCCCACTTTCAGTTGATTTTGAAGAAAAACTATATGCTGTAGGTAAAATCCCAGGAGGTTTTACAAAAAGAGAAGGAAAACCAGGAGACAAAGCAATCCTAACTTCTAGAGCAATCGATAGACCACTAAGACCATTATTCCCAAAAGATTTTAGAAATGATGTATGTGTAGTAGCAACAGTTATGTCAGTAGAACAAGATAATTCACCTGAAGTTGCAGCTATGATTGGAGCATCAGCAGCTCTTTCAATATCAGATATACCATTTGGAGGGCCAACAGCTGCTGTAAATGTAGGACTTGTTGATGGAAAAATAATTATAAACCCTACTGTTGAAGAAAGAGAAAAATCAGACTTAACTTTAACAGTTGCAGGAACAATGGATAAGATTGCAATGATAGAAGCAGGAGCAAATGAAGTACCAGATGATATTATGTTAGAAGCAATCAAAACAGCACATGTAGAAATTAAGAAAATTTGTGAATTCATACAAAAAATGAAAGATGAAATAGGAAAACCAAAATTTGAATATAAATCTTTCAAAGTAGATGAAGAACTATACGATGAATTAGAAAAAGAATTTGCTGACAGGATGAAAATTGATGTTCAAGATAAAGATAAGACTGTAATAGATAATAGAATGGACAAATTAGCTGAAGATGCAAAGGAATATTTAAAAGAAAAACATGGAGAAGAATTTGTTGAGGAAAAATCACAAGATATTGGTGAAGCATTATATAAACTTGAAAAGAAAATAGTAAGAAGTATGATATTTGATGAGCATAAAAGAGTTGATGGAAGAGCATTAGATGAAATAAGACCATTATCATGTGAAGTTGGTTTATTACCTAGAGTACATGGAAGTGGACTATTTACAAGAGGACAGACACAAGTACTAACTGTTGCTACTTTAGGAATGATTAGTGAAGAACAAATATTAGATGGAATAGATGAAGAAGAAACAAAAAGATATATGCATCAATACAATTTCCCACCATACAGTGTTGGTGAAGCTAGAACTTCAAGAGGACCAGGAAGAAGAGAAATTGGACACGGAGCATTAGCAGAAAAAGCATTAGTACCAGTATTACCAAGTAAAGAAGAATTCCCATATTCTATGAGACTTGTATCAGAGGTTTTATCATCAAATGGATCAACATCTCAAGCAAGTATATGTGGAAGCACACTAGCTTTAATGGATGCAGGTGTTCCTATTAAAAGACCAGTTGCAGGTATATCAACTGGATTAGTTACTGATCCAAATGATGATAAAAACTATGTAATGTTAACAGATATACAAGGAATAGAAGATTTCTTTGGAGATATGGACTTTAAAGTAGGAGGAACTGAAAAAGGAATAACTGCTATACAAGTTGACATCAAAGTAGATGGATTATCATATGATATAATAGCAGAAGCTTTTGAAAGAACAAAAATTGCAAGAAAACATATATTAAATGACATAATGAAACCTGTAATTTCAGAGCCAAGAAAAGAAATTTCAAAATATGCACCAAAAATTATTAATACAAAAATAAGCGTAGATAAAATAAAAGATGTTATAGGACCAGGTGGAAAAATGATAAATAAAATTATCGAAGAAACTGGTGTTAAAATTGACATTGAAGATGATGGAACTGTATTCATATATGCAACTGAAATGGCAAATGGCCCAAGAGCATTAGAAATGATTGAAGAAATCGCAAGAGAAATTGAAGTAGGAAAAATATATAAAGGTAAAGTTGAAAAAATAGTTAATTTTGGCGCATTTATCGATTTAGGTGGAGGAAATGAAGGACTATTACACAAATCAAAAATATCAAAAGAACATATAGAAAAAGTTGAAGATATACTAAAAATTGGACAAGAAGTTACTGTTAAAGTTTCTCAAATTGATGATCAAAATAGAATTAACTTAACAATGAAATTTGAAGAAAACGAAGAAAAAGAAATTAAAGAATAAGGGATAGCAGAGTAGAAAAGAGGTAGAATATGAAATATGTTTATATACTACAGCAAGCTATTGCATGGATTATTGTTATTTATTGGTTATATCAACTAATCATAAGTGTATGCTCATTAATTGAATTTAAAGAAAAGCCAATGCAGAAAAATAAAAAACATAAATTTATGATGATAATACCAGCACATAACGAACAAAATGTTATAGCAAACTTGATTGAAAGTTTACAAAAATTGAAATATCCAAAAGAATTATATGATATATTTGTAATTGCAGACAATTGTACAGATGATACAGCTAAAATAGCAAAAGAAAAAGGTGCAATTGTTTACGAGAGATTTGATGAAAATAAAAAAACTAAAGGCTTTGCACTTCAATGGTTTTTAAATCAAAAAATTAAGGAAAGCGCAGATTATGATGCTTTTTGTGTATTCGATGCAGATAATATAGTAGATGAAAATTTTCTAAATGCAATGAACAAAAAACTATGTCAAGGAGAAGTTATTGTTCAAGGATATAGAGATATAAAAAATCCAGCAGATTCTTGGATTTCAGCAGGATATGCATTATTTTATTGGACAATGAATAGGTTTTATCACTTAGCAAGATATAATTTAGGATTATCACCATTAATTAATGGTACAGGATTTATGGTTGATTTTAACCTAATTAAACCAACAGGTTGGGATACTAAAACATTAACAGAAGATATAGAATTTTCTTTACAAAATATTGCACAAGGAAGAAAACTTGGATGGGCTAAAGACGCAATTGTATATGATGAACAACCAACTGAATTTAAGCAGAGTTGGTCACAAAGATCTAGATGGACAGTTGGACATTTACAATGTTTGAAATTTTACACAAAAGATTTGGCTGAAGGTGTTGTAGAACATAGAACATTAATGAACTTTGATGGATTGTTATATTTAATGGGAATTCCAATGATGCTAGTAACTTTTTTACTACTAGGAATTAATACAATAATATTCTTTGCAAAGGGTATGACTATATGGGAACTATTCTTTAATTATGCAAAATATTTGATTGCAACTCTAATTGTTCCAATATTTACTGCGATTTTTGTTATGATAATTGAAAAAAAGCCAATAAAGAAAATGCTTAAAGGAATTATATTATTTCCAATATTCATGGGAACATGGATTGTAATAAATATAAAATGTATAATAAAACCAAATACACAATGGGAAAAGATTGAACATAAAAGAAATGTAAAAATTGATGAGATATAATAAACAAGTAAACATTAGGATTATCCTAATGTTTATTTGTTTATATTATAGGAAAGTTCCTATAATATAAAGTAATATAAAGCATTCCACAGAAAAATTGTTATACAATTTTTCGCGGGCGAACAAAGACGCGGACTATAAAATATCATAAATAGCGAAAACGCTAATAATGTCCGCTTTTGTTCTAGTCATATAAAATGTTAATAAATAATAAATAAAATTTCTTGTAAAATTGAACTAAAAATGATATTATATGATATATTAAATTAGGGGAGAAATATATGATTTATGAAGATTTAATAAAACAAATCAATCCTTCTAATATTTTTGTCAATGAAAAAATGAGTCGACATACATCTTTTAAAGTAGGAGGTATTGCGGATTATTTTATAATTGTAAATGACATAAAAGAATTAATTTATATTTTAAAATTATCTAAAAAATTAAGAATAAAAACCTATATTGTTGGAAACGGAACCAATCTTATAGTAAAAGATGCAGGATTTAGAGGAATACTAATAAAACTTAATTTTATTAATATTAAACTAGAAAAAAATAAAATTATTGCTGGAGCAGGAGTTCCAGTAGCATTAATTTCAGAATTCGCTTATAGACACAGTTTTGAAGGATATGAATTTCTATCAGGAATACCAGGGACAGTAGGTGGTGCTGTCAGAATGAATGCAGGAGCATATGGTACAGAAATAAAGGATATCTTAGTAAATTCAACATATTTAGACGAAAAATACAATATTATAAAATTAAACAATATAGACCATGAATTTACATATCGAAAAAGCATTTTTTCAAGAAAAAATTGGATAATAATTGATAGCACATTTGAAATAAAAAAGGGAAAAGCTGAAGAAATAAAAATAAAAAGAAATGAATTCAGAGAACTTAGAAAACAAAAGCAGCCACTCGAACTACCAAATGCAGGCAGTATATTTAAAAGAGGTGAAAATTACATTCCAGCCCAATTAATTGACGAAGCTGGATTAAAAGGATATAAAATAGGTGGAGCACAAATATCAGAGAAACATGCAGGATTTATTGTAAATACAGGAAATGCAACAGCACAAAATATAATAGATTTAATTGAGTTTACTAAGGAAAAAGTTGATGAAAAATTTGGAATAAAGCTAGAAACAGAAGTAATAATTTTATAATTCACAAGGAGAACAAAATGAAAGGTTTTTTTAGTTGGTTTAACTCAAAAACAAAAATAAAAAGATATATTCTTTTAATACTAATAGGAATATGTTTAACATGTTTTGCAATTGCAACAATAATTGAAACTAATATTCTAAAGCCAGAAGATATAATAAAAATAACATCAGCATTTGTTGTTGGTTTTTTAGCAATTGTATTAGGATTTATATTTATGCAGAGAAGAGTATTAGAAATATTAATCGAGGCTAATAATACAACAACGGTAAAAGGTAGAAACGCCAATTTAAACATTAAAGGTCTAATATTTAATAAAACGATGTATAATGAAGGACCTAAAGTAGTTGTAATTGGCGGAGGAAATGGATTAAATACAGTAATAAGAGGATTGAAAAAGTATACAAATAATATTACAGCTATAGTAACAATGTCAGAGGAAAAGCCTGAAACAGCAATTTCACCATATGGAGAAATGAAAGACAGTATAATAGCATTATCAGATAAAGAAGATTTAATGGGAGAACTTTTAAATTGGGAATTTGATAATAAAAGACTAAGAGGTCTAAATTTTGGAGATATATATTTAACAGCAATGAATGAAATATATTCAAATCCAGCTGAAGGCATTAGAATGAGTACTGAAATTTTAAATATTACTGGTATAGTAATTCCAGCAACATTAGATGACATAAAAATTTGTGCTGAACTTGAAGATGGAACTGTAGTTGAAGGAAAGGATAAAATACCACAAGTAGCATATGATAAAATAACTAAAATAAAAAGAGTATATATTAGTCCATCTAATTGTCAACCTGCACCAGGCGTATTAGAAGAAATAAAAAATGCAGATGCAATAATTATAGGACCTGGAAGTTTATATACGAACGTATTACCAAGTTTACTTGTAAAAAATATTTCAACAGCAATAAAAGAAAGCAGCGCTTTAAAAATATATATAACAAATATTATGACAGAACCAGGACAAACTGACAATTATTCAATATCAGATCACTTAGAAGCATTATTTAACCATGTAGGAAAAGATATAATAGATTATTGTATTTCAGACACAGGAGAAATAATGCCAGAATTTGTTAGAAAATACAATAAAGAAGGTCAAGACTTAGTTCTACAAGATATCGATAAAGCAACTAAAAAAGGAATTAAAGTCATACACAGATCATTATCAAAAATTGAAAATGATTATATAAGACATGATCCAGATTTAATTGCAGCAGCAATTATGGAATTAATATGCAATGACTTAAAGTATAGAGATAAGGAAAGTACACCTAAATACATACTTGCAAATTCTATATTAGAAGATGAATTAAAAAGAGAAAAGAAAGAATCTAAAAAAATACGCAAACAAAGACAAAAAATTGAAAAAGCAAAACAAAAAGGAAAAATAAGAAAAAGTAAATTCAATGCCAAATACCATGAAAGAATAGAATCAATACAAACAACGGTTGAGAAGAAAAATGAAAACCAGAAACTTTACAAAAAAATGGAAAAATTAGATAAATAAAATAAGGAGAGATACAAATGAAAATAAGTAAGAAAGAACTTGACATTAAATCAGGACTAACAAAAGAATGGGTAATAACAAATGGAATAGGAGGATTTGCAAGTCAAACAGTACTAGGAATTAATACTAGAAAATACCATGGATTACTGATTGCTCCTTTAGATCCACCTTCTAGAAGATTTGTAATATTATCTAAAATCGATGAAAGTATTATAGTAAATGGACATGAAAATATTCTATATAGTAATATATGCAAAAATTTTATTTCTGAAGGATATAAGAATTTAGAGTCTTTTGAAAAAATATATGATCCTATATTTAAATATGAAGTTGATGGTGTAAAAGTCGAAAAAAAGATTGCTATGGTATATGGTAAAAACATAGTTTCAGTACACTATAAAATAAAAAATGAAAATGATAGTAGTATTTTAATGAAATTTGCTCCAATAATGAATTATAGAGACTTCCATAGAATGAATACTAATCACGATTATTCAATAAATCAAAGAGTTATAAACAATAAGGTTAGAGTAACAATAGATGGAAATAAATCAGCTCCAATTTACTTATACTGCAAAGAAGGAAAATATATAGAACATCAATATGATATATTTAGAAATATGTACTACATAGAAGAAGAAAAAAGAGGATTTTATCCAGAAGAAGATTTAGTAGTAACAGGTAGATATGAAATAAATATTGACGCAAATTCAGAAAAAGAATTTTCAATAGTTTGTGGTTTAGAAGCAAATATAGAAGAAGTAGATGGAAAAAAAGAATTTGAAAAAGAAGAAAAGAGACTTAAAGAAATAGTAAATAATAGTGGACTTATTGATTCAAAAATGACTAAAACTGAAAAGGAAAAAATAAGAGATTTAGTAATAGCCACAGACTTATTTATTACATACAGGCAAAAATTTGCTCTTCATACTATTATTGCAGGATATCCATGGTTTTTGGATTGGGGCAGAGATAGTATGATCGCATATGAAGGATTATTACTAAAAACCAAAAGATACGAGCTAGCTAAAGAAATACTATTAATGATGACAAGAGATGTTAAATATGGATTAGTTCCAAATGGATATTCAGGTTATGATAGTAGACCTTTATATAATAGTGTTGACAGTTCATTATTATTATTTGAGCAAATAAATAAGTATATCGAATATACTTTTGATTATAAATTTATACAGATAAATTTGTATGACATTTTAAAAAATGTATTTGAAATGTTCCAAAAAGGTATAGATATAGATGAGAGCAACATTTATATGGATGCTGATGGCTTGATTTCTGCGGGAACAGAAACTACCCAATTAACATGGATGGATGCAAAAGTTTCAAATTTTGCGGTAACACCTAGAAATGGAAAAACAGTAGAAGTAAATGCACTTTGGTATAATGCAATAAAAACACTTGAGAGTCTAGCAGAAAAATTTAATGATATTGAAACAAAAGAACAATGTAAAGAACTTTCCAAAAAAGTAAAAACAAGTTTTAACAAAAAATTTTTCAATGAAAAAAATAAATGTCTTTATGATGTGTTAGGAAATGAAGAAATAAGACCAAATCAATTATTTGCAATTTCACTAACTTATCCAGTAATGGTTATGAGTAATGATAAGCCAAAGCAAATGTTTGATACTGTAACTAAAGAACTTGTTACAAAATATGGTTTAGCAACATTATCAAAAAAAGATAAGAAATATGTAGGAATATACGAGGGTGATAGCTTTAAAAGAGATATGAGTTACCATCAAGGTATAACATGGCCTTGGCTTGCCGGATTATATACAGACGCATTTAAAAATTTAATAAAGTATGAAAAGGATGCTGAAACAAAGAAAAAATTAGAAAATAATTATAAAAAATGTATTACAACATATCAAAAGAATTTTTCTAAAGTAATGAAAGAGGCTGCAATAGGTAATATTTCAGAAATATATGATTCAGAAGAACCATATCTTCCAAAGGGAACAATAGCACAAGCATGGAGTGTATCTGAAGTGTTAAAAATAATGTTAGAAAAAGTATAATGAGGGGAACACGATGTCAGATAATATTAATGATTTAGAAAATGACATAAAAAAACAAGAATTAAATAGTATATATCTTTTTTACGGAGAAGAAAAATATATTGAAGAAGAATATTTAAAAAAGATAAAAAAGGTTTTCGGCGAATTGAATTTAGGAATTAATTATATACTATTAAATGAAAACAATATAGATGAACTTATTACTGACATTGAAACACCAGCTTTTGGATATGAAAAAAAATTAATTATAATAAAAAATTCAAATTTATTTAAAAAAGACACTAAATCACCTATGAAAGAAAAATTTAAAGAATATGTGCAAAAATATTTTGAAATCATAAAAGAAAGTTGTGTTATAGTATTCATCGAAGAAACTGTACACAAAATGGACCTATATAAAACAATTGAAAAGAGTGCTAGAATAATTGAATTTAAAGAATTAACTACAAATGAAATAAAAAATAGACTAAAAAAGGTTTGTTCTTTATATAAAGTAAAAATATCAGATGATACCATATTATATCTAATTGAAATAGCTGGAACCAAAATGCAAGATTTGATGAATGAAATTAGAAAATTAATTGAGTATACAGGGGAAAATAATGAAATACAGAAAGAAACTATAGACAAAATTGTAATAAAAGACATTCAAGCTGTTATTTTTAATCTTACTGATTATTTAGGTACAAAAAATATTGAAAAAGCATTAGACACATTAAATAATTTGGTATACAATAAAGAGCCATTACAAAAAATAATAATAACATTATACAATCATTTTAAAAAAATATATTTTACAAAAATTTGTATTCAAACTAATAGAAACATAGCTGAAACATTAAGCTTAAAACCAAATCAAATTTTTTTAGTAAATAAATATAAAAAACAATCAGAATATTTTAGTGAAATAGAACTTGAAAAAATTATAAAGGAACTTATAAATCTTGATTATAAATATAAAACAGGAATGATTGATTTAGAAATAGGTTTAAAATCAATTCTTTGCAAAAACTGTTAAATTTAGTATTGCAAAAAGATATTTTAAAATATATAATATTATCTAATGAAATGTGTACAAAAGAGGAGGAATAATATGGAAAGAAAGAAAGGAATTCCATTAGTAGCGCTTATTATTTTTATTGCGTTATTAGTTGCAATTATCATTACTTGTGTAGTCATTTTAGGAATTAACAAATTTGGAAAAAATGATGAAAACAAAAAAGAACTATCTGATACAACTGTACAAAATGCTACAGAAGAGCCAGAGGAAGACAGTGGAGAAGAAATAGATAACGAAGATATTATAAACGAAGATGAAGAAATACAGTCTGCATATAAATTAACAGGAAACGGAAAAACATATGCTAAATATGCAATATATGCATCAGGTGGATTTAGTACAGAAAACGATAATTTAGGAAATGATTTAAAGTTACAATTAGCAATGGCTCAAGTTACAAATGCTGATTTAGAAAATGGAGATTCAAAATCTATTGATAAAGCAAAAATAGAAGAATATGCTAAAAATGTATTTGGAGAAGAAGAAGCACAAAAAATTGAATATAAAGATTTTAGTTTATATGGTGATGACAAGAATTTTACAGATATATATAAAACAGTAGGCTACGTATATAATGCTAATAATGCTAAATATGAAGTAAAAGAAAACGATATAAAAGAAGAAAAAAATCCTACTCAAATAACTGAATTAGTAACAAAAGTTATTAAATATAGTAATAAAATTGAAATATTTGTTAAACCAATGATTATAAAAACATTTTATTCTGATGAAATAAAAGCAGATGGATGTGAGATAATAGCAGGATATGATTATCAATCAAAACAATTTCCTGAAAACAAATCTCTTAAAGCAGTAGCATACGAAGCCTATGAAGAAATATTAAAATCTGATTATGCAAAAGATTTAGATGGTTATAAGTACAATGAAATGAAAAATAATCTAGACTTAAATAGAGCCCAAGAATATAAATATACAATAGAAAAAATAGATAATAAATTCCAATTAAAATCTTTTGAAATGACAGAAGACATAACTTCTCCTGAACAACCAGAAGATTTAACAAATGTTGAATTAACAGATGATGAGAAAAAGACTATAAATGCTGAATTAGAAGCATTTTTGGGCGACCAAGCTACAGGCGCAGAAGCACAAGCTTTAATAGATAAAATTGTTGAATTTAATAATAAACAAACTAATCCAAATAATACAATAACAATTAATTTAGATGGAATGCAACCTACATTAGCTGATAACGATATTAGAAGTTTAAATGTAGCTATAAATTCTGCAAAAGAAGGAATTGAAAACGAAAAAAAATATAATATGAAAGCAACTTATCAAACTGGAATGATAAAAATTGTAACAATAACAACAAATTCTTAATACAAAAAATATAATAGAACAAAAGCGGACATTATTAACATTTTCACTGTTTATGACATTTTAAAGTCCTCGTCTTTGTTCGTCCGCGAAAAATTGTATAACAATTTTTCTGTGGAATGCTTTATATTATAGGAAGTTCGAAGAACTTTCCTATAATATAAAAAAAGAGAAAAATTTCATTATGAAATTTTTCTCTTTTTTTGGTTTATAATAAGAAATAAATTAATTATTTTACTCCGACTGAATTTACGTAATTTTATAGGCAATTCTAATTTTTTAGTTCTCTTCTTTTTATTATTCATTTTATCTTGCTTCATTAATGCCTTATCATTTGAAATAATTTGCATTTCTCTATTTAATTCATCAGATATTGATATTCCTGAATTTTCTAAAAGTTTATCTAATTTATAAGAAATAACATTCATTTTTTTTAAAAGTTTCATTTCAAGATAAGCTTGTTGAATTTTAAAGTTTAAATTACTTGTAAGAATAAAAGCAACAACAAAAATTATAACACCCGTAGCAATCATAATTGTATTTGCAACAGAAACAGGAAGTCGAACAATTTCAGTTAAAACTTCTGAAGCAAAATATGCTCCAACAAGTCCAAGTATAACAAAAAAGAAAATAAATAAATATCTTCTAATTTTTGTAAATACAATAGTTATTTTAAAAGACTTTTCGTTAAACATAAAAAAACACCATTTTTCCCCTCTATAAATACATATTAATATTACTCCATTTTAAGCAATTCGTCAATATTTTTAGTTACAAATTTACCATTATTGTTCTAAAAAAGATTAAGCTGAATATAATAAAATAAATAGTATAAAAAGAAAGAAATAGAAAAATATTATTTCAAATGCACCAAAATTTAAAAAAGTTGTTTTATATAAATAATGTATGTATTTCATATTCGATAAAATCCTTTTCTGAAAACTATTAATACATTTAAATTTGTGAAAGGAATGAAATTAGAATGAATATACAAAATTACTTACCAAATGAAATAAATATAGTAATCAATAATGCAAAAATCCAAAATGAAATGGACATGCTTGAAGAAATAAGGCTAAGAAATAATAAAAATATAATATTGAAATTAGCAAATAAAGAACTAGTATTAGACTATATTGTAAAAACAAAAGATATATTAGAAACATTGGAAAGAATCACAGAAAATTCGATATATACATATGAAAAGCAGATGTCAAATGGATTTATTACATTACATGGTGGACATAGAGTAGGAATTGTCGGAAATGGTGTACTCACTGATGAAAAGATAGTAAATATATCATACATATCAGGAATGAATTTTAGAATAGCACGAGAGATAAAAGGATGTGGGGATACAATATTAGAAAACTTATATGAATATGGAGAATTGAAAAATACATTAATTGTGGGAGCACCAGGAAGTGGAAAAACTACTCTTTTAAGAGATCTAATTCGTCAAGTAAGTAATGGAAATAGCTATGGAAAAGGAAAAAATGTAGGAATAGTAGATGAAAGAAATGAAATTGCAGCAATGTATAAAGGAATAGAACAAGTAGATTTAGGATTAAGAACAGATGTTATTTCCAATATTCCAAAAGTGCTTGGAATAAAAATGCTAATTAGATCAATGTCTCCACAAGTAATTGCAGTTGACGAAATTGGTGGAGAAAATGATGCAAAGGCAATAAAATATGCTATGTGTTCAGGAGCAAAGGGACTATTTACAGCTCATGGTTCATCAATAAATGATATAACAATAAATCCAGAATTAAGAGAATTAATGGAATATAAAATTTTAGACAGGATAATCATAATTGATGAGAAGCAGAGAGAAAAAATAAATGACATATATAAATTAGATAAATTTAAGAAGGAATATAAAAAATGTATTTAATGTTAAAAGTAATAGTTGGCATAGGAATAGTACTATGCACTACAAAGATAGGTATAATGCTATCACAAAAATATGTTTTTAGACTAGAAGAATTAGATGAATTTAAAAATCTCTTTACAATAGTTGAAAATAAAATTAAATATACATATGAGCCGTTAGAAGAAATTTTTAATAGTATATCTACTATATCATCTAAAGAATTATCTATATTTTTTAAAAAAGTTGCAAAAACCATAAAAGATAAAGGTACAGAAAATGCATGGAATAATGAGATTGAACAATTAAGTATAAGCATAAAAAAAGAAGATAAAGAAGTTCTAAAAGAATTTGGAAGACTATTAGGAAAGACAAACAAAGAAGGACAAATTAATCAGATAAAGTTTGTAATTACACTACTAGAACGACAAATTGAAAAAGCTAAATTAGAAAGAGAAAAAAATGAAGTTGTATATAAAAAATTAGGACTAATTTTAGGAATGGTATTAGTTATAATTTTAATCTAAAAAATAAAGTTGAAAAAGAAATTATAAATTTAATTATTTCTAAATTTATTTCTTTTTCGACTTGATTTGTGTCATAGGAAGGAATGAAAATAAAAATGGATATTAATTTATTATTTAAAATTGCTGCTATAGGAATACTAGTTGCTGTACTAAATCAAGTATTAGTAAGAGCTGGCAGAGAGGATCAAGCTATGATGACAACATTAGCAGGAATAGTAATAGTATTATCAATAGTTATAAATGAAATTAGCAATTTATTCACAACAGTAAGAACTTTATTTAATTTATAGGATGCATGTATATGGAAATATTACAAATTGTAGGAATAGGTTTTTGCGGTTTATTAATTGCTGTAATACTTAAACAATACAAACCAGAATTTAAAATTTACATATCTATTATAGTGGGAATTTTAATATTTATATTAATATCAAAAAATATAAGTTCATTTATACAACTAATAACAAACTTATCAAATAGATTAAGCTTTAATAATGAATTTATATCAATTTTACTAAAAATCACAGGAATATCAATTTTAACAGAATTTGCAATATCAATATGCAATGATAGCGGAGAAAGTGCTATTGCTTCTAAAATAGATTTAGGAGGAAAGATAATAATTATAGGATTATCTATGCCAATAATTACCGGATTATTAGAAACACTTTTACAACTTCTATAACAACAGATTAAGAATTTTTAAAGAAAAGAGAATTACATGAGAAAAATCATATATATTTTTTTTCTAATTTTAATATTGAATTGCAATAAAACTTATGCGACCAATGAAAATATTATTGAAAACCAGTCAAAAGAATTAAATATAGACAATTTTATTGAAGAAACAGAAAATATAACAAATACTAATATTGACCTGAAAACAATATTTGATAATTCAATAAAAGGTGAAAGCTCTAAAAATATAATAATAAAAACAATAGGATTTGTTTTAGGAAAAGAATTAAGACAAGCATTAAATATGATAATTTCAGTATTATTATTAATTATAATTCATGGTATTCTGAAAAATATAAGCGAAAATTTAGGAAATAAACAAACAGGAAAAATTGGATATTTTATTCAAATAATATTATTAATAACAGTATTGATGAAAATATATTCATCAATTTTAAATATAGTAAAAGAGACAATACAAACAATATCTAGTTTTGTATACATATTAATACCAGTATTTATTAGTTTGACGATTACAACAGGAAATATTACAACTGCAACATCTATACAATCAATAATATTATTAGCTACAAATATTATAACAAATTTTATAAATAATCTTTTAATTCCAATTGTCATTATAGCAACAGTAATTGGAATAATTTCCAATATTTCAGATGAAGTACATATGAATAAAATCTCAAAATATATGAAATCAACTGTTACATGGCTATTATGTATTTTTTTGACAATATTTACATGTATACTGTCAATGGAAAATAATTTAACACAAGGAGTTGACCAATTAGCAAGCAAGACAACTAAAACTGCAGTTTCAACATTTGTACCAGTTGTAGGAAAGATACTAGGAGATACAGTAGAATCTGTTCTAGGATGTAGTAATATAATAAAAAATGCTGTTGGATTTGTTGGAATAATTGCAATAATACTAATTGCATTAACTCCATTAATTAGAATAGGAATAACAATGCTATTCTTTTATTTTGCAGGAGGACTTGCGGAAATGGTTTCAGACAATAAAATAGTATATGTATTGGAACAGATGGGAGATTCATGCAAAGTTTTATTAGCTGCTGTTGCAACAGTTACAGTAATGCTTATAATTGGATTTACAATAGCAATGAAAATAGGTGTACCAGTATAAAAAAGATATTAGGAGGAAAAAAATTATATATGTTAGATTTTTTAATATCGTGGGCAGAACAACTTATTGTTGCGTTAATAATTATAATAATGATTGAAATGATAATACCTAATAGTAACAATAGGAAATATATAAAAATAGTTTTAGGTATTTTTATTTTATACATAATTTTTAACCCTATAATAAAAAATAAACTAGAAAAAATAGATTTTGGAACAGTATTATCATATGAAGCTAATACTAATGAAACTATAGAAAACCAAACAAAAATAAATTATGAAAATCAAATTGAAAATGTTTATGAAGAAAAATTTAAAAATGTTATATTAGAAGACTTACATCAAAAAGGATATGATAGTGAAGACATACAAATGGATATAAAATTTGAAAATAATGAAATTCAAGTTAATAAATTATATTTAAAAATTAAAAGAATAGATAAATCTAAAAATAACTCAATTAATATAAATGAAATAAAAATAGAAGAAAAGAAAGAAAAAATTGATAAGGATGAACTTGATAAATTAAAAACAATGTTAAGTAATACATATAATATTGAAGCTTCGAAAATTGATATAGAAAGTGAGAACAGCCATGATTAAAGAGAAAATTACAGCTTTAATAAAAAAAGAGGATAAATTAAATAAAAAGAAAATCGAAAATTTAATTTTTGCATTAATATTATTAGTAATAACATTAGTATCAATAAATACAATTTTTAAGAGCGATAAAAAAGAAAAAGAGGATAATTCAAACCCAATAGTTGCAACAAAAACTGAAAACAGTATAAACACTGAAATTGAACAAAGATTAGAAGAAATACTTCTACAAATTAAAGGAGTAGAAAAGGTGAAAGTACTCATTACATATAGTGAAACAGAAAAGATTGTTCCAATATATAATGAAAAATCATCTCAAAGTACAACAGAAGAAACAGATAAAGAAGGTGGAAAAAGAAAAATAGAAAGTTATGACAATGACAAAGAAGTAATTTCTGATTCTACACAATCTCCAATCACAGAGAAAGTAATTTTACCCAAAATAGAAGGAGCAATAATCACAGCAAAAGGAGCAGAAAATTTAAAAACAAAAGAAAATATAATAAATGCAGTACAAGCTGCAACAGGACTAGCAACACATGAAATTCAAGTTTTTGAAATGAAATAAATAAATTCAAAAAGGAGGAAAATTATGAAATTTTTAAAAAAAACAAATGAAAATAAAGAAATAAAAAAAATAGCGGTAATAAAGAAAAAAGAAATATTATTAATATTACTTGCGAGTTTTTTATTAATCGTTGGATTTGTAAGCTATAAGCCAAATACTAATAATGATTATGGAAAAATAGCTGATGTACAAAATTATTCAGAAAGCCAAATAGGTGAAACAACACTAGTAAGTAGTAATGCAGTCAATGAAACAAATAATGAAATAAACAATGAAACGAAAAATGAAAATAATGTTGAAGAGACTAAAGAAGAATATTTTTTGAAAGAAAAAATGGAAAGGGATAAAACATATTCCGAAAGTTTAGAAACATATGAAAATATTCTTGAAAGTAGCAATATAACAAATGATCAAAAGGCTATTGCACAAAATGAAATAACTAATATTACAAATGAAAAGAAAACAATACAAATTGCAGAAAATCTTATAAAAATGAAAGGATTTAAGGATGTAATAATTTTAAAAAATGGAACAGGAATAAGTGTAATTGTAAAAAGTGATGTTTTACTCCCAGAGCAAGTTGCTCAAATTCAAAATATTGTTGAAAGAGAATTTAAAACTCAAAGTAAAAACATAAATATAACCAACAAATAATATTGCAAAATAATACTATTTAATATATAATCAATTGGAAAAATAACAATATGAAATAATAAGATTGGAAAAATAATTATAGTTTTTCATTATTTATACTCTTGAAAAATATTTGATTATGAAAAAATATTTTGTAAAATTTAATTTTTTTATCTAATCCTATGTTTCAGAGAGGAATGAGTTTAAATATATGAATTTACAATCCAAAAAATATAAAATAAGATTAATTATTATATGTGTAATTTTTATAGTTGCATTAGTTTTAGGAATAATTGCAGAAAAACAAGCTCAAAAAGTAAATGAAGATGTACAAAAATCAATAGAAGTTATTCAATCTACTCCTGAAGAAGAATGCCAAGAAGTAATAAAACAAATATTTAGTGTAAAAGAAGGTCAATCAATCACGAAACAACAAGCATTAGACAATCTTGAAGAAATGAGTAGCATGTTCCAAGCAATATTTAAATACTCAGAAATTTCTGCAATACTTATATTTTCATATGTCTTAGCAGGACCATTTATGGGAATAATGATGTATTTTATATTTACGAATTGGATTATAAACAAAATATGGAAAGATATAAAACCATGGATGCCAATAGTAATGAGCATATTAATATTCTTATTATTGTTACAGTTTTTATATAGTATATTATTAATAGTAGGAATATTTGGACAACTAATATTTATAATTTATTCAATTTATAAATATATAAAGACAAAACATACTGAAGATAAAGATGACGTTATTAAAACAAAATAACTGTTAGAAAGGAATGAATTTAATATGATAAAAAAAGTTGCAATACTTGCAAATGGAGGAGATGTTTCAGGATTTAATGCAGTAATCAGAGCCATAATGAGAGCAGCAATGACGCATGGCATAGAATGTTATGGATATATTGATGGATATAAAGGATTAGTAGAAAATAATTATATTAGATTAGATGGGAATCCAATTGCATCAGGAATAATAGCTAAAGGAGGTTCAATAATTGGTTCTTCAACTAATACTATAGTATTTCATTATAAAGTTAAACATGAAGATGGAACAATAACATATGAAGATTTATCAGATTTATGCGTAAAAAATGTTAGAGAAGCAGGATTTGATTGTGTATTTACACTTGGTGGTGATAGTACACAAAAATCATCTAGAGATTTATTTTTAAAAGGAATTAATACAATAGGAGTTCCTAAAACTATAGACAATGATGTAGCATGTACAGATATTACATTTGGATATAATACTGCAGTATCTGTTGCAACAGAAGCTATTGACAGATTACATACAACTGCAGAAACTCATCATAGAATAATGGTATTAGAAGTAATGGGAAGATTTGCTGGTTGGATAGCATTAGAATCAGCCATATCAGGTGGAGCAGACGTAGCTTTGATACCAGAAATACCTTATGATTTAAATAAAGCAGCTGAGGCAATAAAAAAGAGACAGGCAAGAGGAAAGAATTTCAGCTTAGTAGTTGTATCAGAAGGAGCAATGTCAAAAGATGGAACCATTGAAGCACATGAAGCAGAAGGATTGGATTCTAAATCTGGAATAAGTATAAAATTTGGAGGAATTGGACCTAAAGTTGCTAAAGAACTACAGGAATTAACAGGAATGGAAGCGAGATGCACTGTGTTAGGATATATGCAAAGAGGTGGAACACCAACAGCATATGATAGAGTAATATCAACTAAATATGGCGCCAAAGCAATGGAATTAGCATTAGAAGGAAAATTCGGAGTTTTAACAGTTATAAAAGATGGAGAACTATCTTCAGTTCCACTAGAAGAAGTAATTGGAAATAATAAAGAAATAGGAGCTGTTCAAGGTGGAACAGCAGATAGTAATGTTAGAAGAGTTACAATGGATCATGACTTAGTAAAAACAGCAAGAAATATTGGAATATGTTTAGGAGACTAACTATATAAAAAAAGGATGATATAAGTGATAGATTACAAAAAAACAATTGCAGAAAAAATTGCAGAAGTAGTAAATTTAGATGAAAATGAAATAATTGAATATATAGAAATCCCACCACAAAGAGAAATGGGAGATTATGCATTTCCATGCTTTAAATTGGCAAAGAAATTAAAAAAATCACCAATAGAAATAGCTAAAGAAATAAAAGAAAAAATTTTAATAGACGAAAGCATTGAAAAAATAGAAGAAAAATCTGGCTATCTAAACTTTTATATAAATAGTACAAAATTAATAGAAGAAGTCCTTACAGAAATATATGTTCAGAAAGAAAAATATGGGAAAAGTGATATAGGAAAAGGAAAGAATGTTATAGTAGAATATTCATCACCTAACATTGCTAAACCATTTCATATTGGACATTTAAGAACTACTCTAATTGGAAATAGTTTATATAAGATATACAAATTTTTAGGATACAATACAATAGGAATAAATCATTTAGGTGATTATGGTACACAATTTGGAAAAATGATTGAAGCATACAAAATGTGGGGAAATGAATATGATTTGTCAGAAGACCCTATCAATAAAATGATGGATATGTATGTGAGAATAAATGAATTATGCAAAAAAGATGAAAAAGTTTTGGAAGCATGCAGAGAAAACTTTAGACTACTTGAAAACGGAGACAAATATTGTAAAGAACTATGGGAAAAATTCAAAGAACTAAGCTTAAAAGAATTTTATAAAATCTATGACCTATTAGATGTAAAATTTGATTCACTAAATGGTGAAGCTTTTTATTCAGATAAAATAAATGAAGTTGTAGATATTCTAGAGAAAAAAGGAAAACTAACTGATTCAGAAGGAGCTAAAATAGTAGATTTAGAAGATGAAGGAATAAATACTCCATGCATTATTCAAAAAGCCAATGGTTCTTCAATATATGCAACTAGAGATTTAGCGGCAATACTTTATAGAGCAAGAACATATGATTTTGACAAATGCTTATATGTTGTTGCATATGAACAAAACTTACATTTTAAACAAGTTTTTGCAGTAGCAAAAAACTTAGTTGATGAAAAGTACTATAAAGGACTAACACATGTTTCATATGGTATGGTAGCACTGCCAACAGGAAAAATGTCAACAAGATTAGGAAATGTAGTAAAAATTGACGATTTAATTAATGAAACTATAAACAAAGCCAAAGAAATAATAACAGAAAAAAATGATAACTTAGAGAATAAAGATGATGTAGCAAAAAAAGTTGGATTAGCAGCAATAATATTTAATACACTTTCTACAACAACAAATAAAGACCAAATATTTGATTGGAATGTTGCACTTAATTTCCAAGGAGAAACAGGACCATATATTCAGTATACATATGTAAGAACTAAAAGTGTACTAGAAAAGTCAAATACAATACCTTCAATTAGTGAAATAGATTTTTCACTTTTAAAAGAAGAAACTGCAATTAATACAGTAAAAACCTTATATAATTTTTCAGAAATTTTGATGAACACAATCGAAAAAAATGAACCATCAATACTTGCAAGATATTTAATAGAATTAGCACAAAATTATAATAACTTTTACAATGAAAACAAAGTATTAATTGATGATGAAAATCTAAAAAAAGCAAGAATATTGCTAACAAAAGATGCTGAAACAGTACTAAAAAGTGGTGCTGAATTATTAGGAATACAAATGCCAAATAAAATGTAAAAGGAGTGTAGTGTGGGATGAAAAATAAAAAAACAATTATAATTGTAGCTGTCATTGTCGTAATTTTAGTAATTGCTTTAATAGTTGGAGGAATTTTTATACTTCCAAACTTATTAGATAAAGATGAAGAAGATAAAAAAAATAAGAAATTAGAATGGGGAGACGTATATCTTGAAGTATTAAATGATGAAGAAAAGCTTGAAGATATGGACAACCAAAAATTACAACTTTGTGATTTAAATAAAGACAGCATACCAGAGCTTATTATTTATGGAATTAAAAATGCAAAAGAGTATATTGCTAATATTTACAAAATAAATGAAAAAAATGAAGTAGATACTGTTAAAGTTTCTTTAGACAACGATTTTGACCTAAAGCTATTATATAATATTGAAGAAGATGATTATATTTGGTATGCAGTAAGCAAAAAAGAAAAATCAACAGATGTATACGATTTAAATATTTCCACAGAAACTTATGTACCAAAACTATTAGAAAATAAAAAATATGATGAAGATTTTTATGAAGTAGAAGATAACTATAGTAAAAAAGTTGATTTTGATAAAAATGCATCTAAAGATGAAAAAGAAAAAGTATTTGAACAAGCTAAAGATACTTATGTTGAAACTGAAAAAATGATAACTGAGGAAGTTAAAGAAAATGTTGAAAACAAAAAAATGATGAAAAATATTAGTAAAATAGATTCATCAAAACCAATAGTTTATTCAGTAGCAAAATATGATGCAACATCATCAAACTGGTTAGGAACTTTTGAATATCCAGCAATTAATATTAATTCAGATGACGTAAAGAAGGTTAATGCAGAGATAAAAGAAAGATATGGATTTAAGGAAAGTGACTATAAAACACAAGGGTATATTATTGATATAGAAACAGAAGAAAGCGGATACTTCTACAATATAAATAAAAACATATTATCACTTGTAGTTTATGATGGCGGAAACGACAGTGTCTGGGCAAAAGCATATAATATAAATCTTGATACACTTAAATTAATGAAAGCAGACGACTTGATAAAAGAAAAAGGATTAAATAAAAATGATGTAATTTCAAAAGCAAAAGAAGTTGCAAATAAAAAATTTGAAGATGCATGGGCAAATGATAAAAAGCAGAATCCAATGTTGACAAACATGTTTTCATCTTCAAATATAAAAGAATGGAAATCAGAGCTAGAGAAAAATATTAATAGTCTTAGCCAAACCTATTTAAATGAAAAAGGTGAACTATGCATTTTAGGAGAAGTTATCCATCCTGGAGGACAAGAGCATTGCTGGATGACAATAATCATTAATGTTGATAAAGATTATTCAGTATCAGAATTAAAACTAAAAATATGGGAGCAAAAAGGAAATAATACAACTAATACGCCATCACCATCTACAACACCTACACCAACTACATCATCAACACCTAAGACATCAACATCTGCAAAACCTAAAACATCTACCAAGCCTAAAGCATCAACAACACCAAAATCATCATCAACTTCAAGCAGTAGTAATTCATATTTACCAGTAAAAACAACTATGTCAAATATACAATTTACAACAAAACCAACGACTACAGTAGAAAAAGGTGTATATAAAAGAAAAGATGGAGTTCTTACAATAACAAATTCTAAAAAGGGTTCATTTGATTTTAAAATAGAATGTTCTTATATGACATCAGCAGGATATCCAAATCTTGGTGAACTATCAGGAACTGCTAAAGAAACAACAAATGGAAATTTTGCATATGTAGAGAAAAAATCTCAAGGTGGAAATTATGATTATAATGTTTTATTTTATATAGCAGATGGAGGAATACAGATACAGGATGAAGAAAAATCAGGATTTTCACCATATTGTGGCAATAATGTATTATTTGGAGGATTATATATAAAATAAAAAACACTTGCTTTTAAGTAATAAATTTGTTATTATTTATGTTATAGGAAGTTCAGAGAACTTCCTATAACATAAAGCATTCCACAGAAAAATTGTTATACAATTTTTCGTGGACGAACAAAGACGCGGACTTAAAAATGTTATAAATAGCGAAAATGTTAATAATGTCTGCTTTTGTTCTTAGCAAGTTAATATGCCGATGTGGCGGAATTGGCAGACGCACATGACTCAAAATCTAAATGGATTTAAAAAATCCTATGTCTTAAAAATACTGATAAATATACAGGTTTAGGTTTTGGTAGAATTTATTTTTTACTAAATATCTAACCAAAATCTAACCAAATGTATTTTTATATAAAATTTAATTAAATATGCAGGTATGCTGGAACTGGCAGACAGGATGGTCTCAAAAACCATTGTCAGAAATGGCGT